>JAIDME010000099.1 GCA_029050705.1 Acetatifactor sp. | reverse complement strand
CCAGCTGGCCGAGAAAGGCGGAGCTTCCGCAGTAGAAGCACCCGCAGCGGCACCTGCTGAGGAAACGGCAGAGACAACTGCAGATGCTGCAGCAGAGACACCTGCAGCAGAATAGTTTTAAAAGTTACAATAATAACAAATAAGAAAATGGAGGAAAGTAAAAATGGCTAAATTAACAGCTCAGGAACTGATTGATGCTATCAAAGAGTTGACCGTATTAGAGTTGAACGACCTGGTAAAGGCTTGTGAGGAGGAGTTCGGCGTATCTGCATCAGCAGGCGTTGTAGTTGCAGCGGCAGGCCCCGCAGCAAGCGCAGAGGCAGAAGAGAAGACCGAGTTCGATGTTGAACTGACCGAGGTTGGTGCAGAGAAGGTTAAGGTTATCAAGGTGGTACGTGAGGTAACCGGCCTTGGCCTGAAGGAAGCTAAGGACCTTGTAGACGGAGCTCCTAAGGTTGTCAAGGAAGGCGCTTCTAAGGAAGAGGCTGAAGAGCTTAAGAAGAAGCTTGAGGAAGTTGGCGCAAAGATTACTCTTAAGTAATTACATTTGCGTCAGGAAACTGCAAAAGGATGAGATACGGTTCCACATGTACGCATGCGGAGCCGTTCTTTTGTTATTATAGTTTGTTCCTGCGACGTGTCACGTCGTTGGGAGCAACAGATTCCTGCAAAGACCGTAAAAAACGTCGGTACTTAGTCTCCGCGTTTTGGAGACTTATGTACCGTTACGTTTTTTCCCGAGTGGGAATGAGTCTGAGCAGGAATCTGTTGCTCGTCAAGCAACGTGACATACCGCAGGGCGGAACTGATACGTGCAATCCGAAAATTTGTCCTTGACCCCTTGACCGATTTGTGATATTATAGACGATGCACTATTGTGCTGTGCTATGCCTTTTTGGCGGCATAAAAGAAAGAACGGGGTGAAATGTCAATGGAAAAAAACAGAATACGTCCGGTAGCCGGTTCCAGGGTTATGCGTATGAGTTATGCGAGACAGAAAGAGGTTCTGGAGATGCCGAACCTGATCGAAGTCCAGAAGGACTCCTATCAGTGGTTCCTTGACGAAGGATTGCGTGAGGTCTTCGACGATATTTCTCCTATCGCTGATTACAGCGGCTCCCTGAGTCTGGAGTTTGTGGATTTCGAACTCTGCAGGGATGATGTGAAGTATTCTATTGAAGAATGTAAAGAGAGGGATGCGACCTATGCAGCGCCTTTGACGGTCACGGTTCGCCTGTACAACAAAGAGAAGGAAGAAATCAGTGAGCACAGGATTTTCATGGGTGATCTTCCGCTGATGACAGAGACGGGAACTTTCGTCATCAACGGCGCTGAGCGTGTTATTGTAAGCCAGCTGGTACGTTCTCCCGGTATTTACTATGCGATCAGTCATGACAAGCTTGGCAAGAGGTTGTTCTCCTGTACGGTTATTCCTAACCGCGGTGCATGGCTGGAGTATGAGACTGATTCCAATGACGTGTTTTATGTGCGCGTGGACAGAACCCGTAAGGTTCCCGTAACTGTGCTGGTTCGTGCTCTGGGAATCGGTACCAATGACGAAATTCGTGAAGTGTTTGGCGATGAGCCGAAGATTGAAGCGAGTTTTGCAAAGGACACTGCTGAGAATTATCAGGAGGGTCTGTTAGAGTTATACAAAAAAATCCGTCCCGGAGAGCCTTTGAGTGTAGAGAGCGCGGAGAGTCTGATCAACGCAATGTTCTTTGACCCCCGCAGATATGATCTGGCCAAGGTCGGAAGATATAAATTCAATAAAAAGCTGGCTTTCAGAAACAGGATCAGGCATCAGGTGCTGGCGGCGGATGTAGTGGATCCTTCCACAGGCGAGGTTCTTGCCTCCGCAGGTGATAAGGTGAGCGCGGAACTGGCCGATACCATTCAGAATGCGGCTGTCCCCTTTGTCTATATTCAGACGGAGGAGAGAAATGTCAAGGTTCTTTCCAATATGATGGTTGATATTACTGCTTTTGTGGACTGCAATCCAAAGGATTTCGGCATCCATGAGAAGGTTTATTACCCTGTTTTGAAGCAGATTTTGGAGGAGTTTGCCTCAGACCCTGAGAAGCTTGCCGAAGCGATCAAGAAGAATGTGCATGAGCTCGTTCCCAAGCATATTACGAAGGAAGACATTATTGCATCCATCAATTATAACATACATTTGGAGTACGGTCTGGGTAATGACGATGACATTGACCACCTGGGCAACAGGCGTATCCGTGCGGTGGGTGAATTGCTGCAGAACCAGTACCGCATCGGTCTGTCCAGAATGGAGAGAGTGGTTCGTGAGCGCATGACTACTCATGATACGGATGATGTTTCACCTCAGTCGCTGATCAATATTAAGCCTGTTACAGCTGCGGTGAAGGAGTTTTTCGGTTCCTCCCAGCTGTCCCAGTTTATGGATCAGAACAACCCTCTTGCGGAGATTACGCATAAGAGACGTCTGTCTGCGCTGGGCCCCGGCGGTCTGTCCAGAGACCGTGCAGGATTTGAGGTTCGAGACGTACATTATTCCCATTACGGAAGAATGTGCCCTATTGAGACTCCTGAAGGTCCCAACATCGGCCTGATCAACTCTCTCGCAAGCTATGCCCGTATCAACGAGTATGGATTTGTGGAGGCGCCTTACAGAAAGATTGACAAATCAAACCCGCAGAATCCGGTGGTTACGGATGAAGTGGTATATATGACTGCGGACGAAGAGGATAATTACCATGTGGCACAGGCAAGTGAGGCTCTGGACGCAGAAGGACATTTTGTCCGCAATACCGTGTCAGGACGTTACAGGGAGGAGACTTCCGAGTATCCCCGTTCCATGTTTGATTATATGGATGTGTCTCCCAGAATGGTATTTTCCGTCGCTACTGCATTGATTCCGTTCCTGCAGAATGATGACGCAAACCGTGCGCTGATGGGCTCAAACATGCAGCGTCAGGCTGTGCCTCTTTTGACTACGGAAGCACCCGTGGTGGGCACCGGCATGGAGCCGAAGACGGCAGAGGACTCAGGTATGTGTATTCTGGCAAAGAAGGCAGGTACGGTTGATTATGTGTCCTCCAACCTGATTCGCATAACCTATGACGATGGAGAGAAAGCTGAGTTCAAGCTGACCAAGTTTTCACGTTCCAACCAGTCGAACTGCTATAATCAGAAACCCATTGTCTTCAAGGGGGATCATGTGGCGGAGGGTCAGGTTATTGCAGACGGCCCTTCTACTGCCAAGGGTGAGCTTGCTCTGGGAAAGAATCCGCTGATCGGATTCATGACCTGGGAAGGCTATAACTATGAGGATGCTGTTCTGTTGAGTGAGAGACTGGTCCAGGAGGATGTATATACTTCCGTTCACATTGAGGAATACGAAGCGGAAGCCCGTGACACCAAGCTGGGGCCCGAGGAGATTACCAGGGACGTTCCCGGCGTGGGCGATGACGCTCTGAAGGATCTGGACGACAGAGGCATCATTCGAATCGGTGCCGAAGTGCGTGCCGGAGATATTCTGGTGGGCAAGGTGACGCCCAAGGGAGAGACCGAGCTGACTGCCGAGGAGAGGCTGCTGAGAGCTATCTTCGGTGAGAAAGCGAGAGAGGTTCGTGATACTTCCCTGAAGGTGCCTCACGGCGAGTATGGTATTGTAGTGGACGCAAAGGTGTTTACAAGAGAGAACTGCGATGAGCTCTCTCCCGGCGTAAACATGGCTGTCCGTATCTATATTGCGCAGAAGAGAAAGATTTCCGTAGGCGACAAGATGGCAGGACGTCACGGCAACAAGGGTGTGGTTTCCCGTGTGCTGCCTGTGGAGGATATGCCCTATCTGCCCAACGGACGTCCTCTGGACATTGTGCTCAACCCTCTGGGTGTGCCTTCGCGTATGAACATTGGACAGGTACTGGAGATTCACCTTTCCCTGGCGGCCAAGGCGCTTGGGTTTAATGTTTCCACTCCCGTGTTTGATGGCGCAAATGAGACCGATATTATGGACACTCTGGGACTGGCAAACGATTATGTGAACCTTCCCTTTAACGCCGCGGAAGCAAAGGAATGGAAGGCGGAAGGAAAGGATACTACAGCGGACGGCAGAGAGTGGTCCGGTGAGACTTTTGAGAGTCTGCACGGAGAGGAACTGCTTCCTGAAGTAATGCAGTATCTGGCTGACAACAAAGAGCAGAGAAGTATATGGAAGGGCGTGACTATCTCCCGGGACGGTAAGGTTCATCTGCGCGATGGACGTACCGGTGAGTACTTTGACAGTCCTGTTACCATCGGACACATGCACTACTTAAAGCTGCATCATTTGGTGGATGACAAGATTCATGCCCGTTCTACCGGCCCTTATTCCCTGGTTACCCAGCAGCCGCTGGGCGGAAAAGCACAGTTTGGCGGACAGCGTTTTGGTGAGATGGAGGTTTGGGCACTGGAAGCATACGGCGCATCCTACACACTGCAGGAGATTCTGACTGTAAAATCCGATGATGTAGTCGGCCGTGTAAAGACTTACGAGGCGATCATCAAGGGAGACAATATTCCCGAGCCCGGTATTCCCGAGTCCTTCAAGGTTTTGCTGAAGGAGCTCCAGGCTCTCGGACTGGATGTAAGAGTGCTTCGTGATGACCAGACCGAGGTTGAGATCATGGAGACAATTGACTATGGCGATACCGATTACCGCTATGAGATGGAGGGAGATCGTAAGTATGACGATTATGACAACGACTCTCTCGGCAGGATGGGCTATCAGTCGCAGGAGTTCGATGATGAGAGCGGCGAATTAATCAGCGCTGACGACGATAGCTTTGACGACGAGGAATTTGATTCCGATGTAGCGGATTTCGAGGGAGACGAGGACTTCGAGTGAAAGGCGATGTTTCGCCTAAATAAATGCTAATAGCTTAGAAGGGAGTACCATTCATGCCGGAAGTTAAAAACGAAACAGCTTATCAGCCTATGACATTTGATGCGATCAAGATTGGCCTGGCTTCACCGGAAAAGATTCGCGACTGGTCCCATGGCGAGGTGTTGAAGCCGGAGACCATTAATTACAGAACTTTAAAACCCGAGAGGGACGGCCTGTTCTGTGAAAAGATTTTCGGACCCAGCAAGGACTGGGAGTGTCATTGCGGTAAGTATAAGAAGATTAGATATAAGGGTGTTGTCTGCGATCGATGCGGCGTTGAAGTGACAAAGGCGAGTGTCCGCAGGGAGCGCATGGGACATATTGAGCTTGCGGCTCCAGTGTCTCATATCTGGTATTTTAAAGGTATCCCCAGCCGTATGGGACTGATTTTGGATCTGTCTCCCAGAGTGCTGGAGAAGGTATTGTATTTTGCGTCTTATATCGTGCTGGATCCCGGAGAAAGCGGTCTTGAGTATAAGCAAATCCTCTCCGAGAAGGAGTATCAGGACGCAAGGGAGACCTATGGAAATAAGTTCCGTGTAGGCATGGGAGCAGAGGCCATCAAGGAGCTGCTGCAGGCCATTGACCTGGAAACAGAGGCGGTAGAGCTTAAGACGGGCCTGAAGGAGTCTTCCGGGCAAAAGCGGGCCCGCATTATCAAGAGGCTTGAGGTGGTGGAGGCCTTCCGCGAATCCGGCAACAGGCCGGAGTGGATGGTGATGGATGTGATTCCCGTCATCCCGCCCGATATCCGTCCTATGGTACAGTTGGACGGCGGACGTTTTGCAACCTCTGACCTGAACGATCTGTACAGAAGGATCATCAACAGGAACAACCGGTTGAAGAGACTGCTTGAACTGGGGGCGCCGGATATTATTGTCCGCAATGAGAAGAGAATGCTGCAGGAGGCAGTGGATGCCCTGATCGACAACGGCAGAAGAGGGCGTCCTGTCACCGGCCCCGGCAACAGAGCTTTGAAGTCCCTCTCCGATATGCTGAAGGGTAAATCCGGACGTTTCCGGCAGAATCTGCTTGGAAAGCGCGTGGACTATTCCGGGCGTTCCGTTATCGTGGTGGGTCCTGAACTGAAGATTTACCAGTGCGGTCTGCCCAAGGAGATGGCAATCGAGCTGTTTAAGCCCTTTGTGATGAAGGAACTGGTGGCAAAGGGAATCAGCCAGAACATTAAGAATGCAAAGAAGCTTGTGGATAAGATGGATACGCAGGTGTGGGATGTGCTGGAGGAGGTTATCAAGGAGCATCCCGTGATGCTGAACCGTGCTCCGACACTGCACAGGCTGGGTATCCAGGCATTTGAACCCATTCTGGTGGAAGGCAAGGCTATCAAACTGCATCCTCTGGTGTGTACTGCGTTTAATGCGGACTTTGACGGAGACCAGATGGCAGTACATCTTCCCCTGTCTGTGGAGGCTCAGGCAGAGTGCCGTTTCCTGTTGCTGTCTCCCAATAACCTGCTGAAGCCCTCTGATGGCGGCCCTGTGGCTGTTCCTTCTCAGGATATGGTACTGGGTATTTATTACCTGACCCAGGAGAGACCGGGGGCATTGGGTGAAGGAAAGTTCTATAAGAGTGTAAACGAGGCGATTCTCGCCTATGAGAATAAGGCTTGTACCCTGCATTCCAGAATTACTGTCCGTGTGAGCAGGAGAAATGCTGACGGCGAGGTGATCAGCGGAAATGTGGAGTCCACACTGGGACGTTTCATCTTTAATGAAATTCTTCCTCAGGATCTGGGCTATGTGGACAGAACCAAGCCGGAAGATTTCCTGAAGCCGGAAGTGGATTTCCATGTGGGTAAAAAGCAGCTGAAGCAGATTCTGGAGCGGGTTATCAACACCCACGGGGCGGTGAGAACCGCAGAGGTGCTGGATGATGTGAAGTCCATTGGCTACAAGTATTCCACCAGAGCGGCCATGACGGTATCCATCTCAGATATGACCGTGCCTGAGCGCAAGGCAGAGCTGCTGGCGGAAGCACAGGATACGGTAGACAAGATTGCGGCTAATTTCCGCAGGGGCCTGATTACCGAGGAGGAACGTTACCGTGCGGTTGTGGAGACTTGGAACGAGACCGATAAGGAGCTGACGGACGTGCTGCTTGCCGGACTGGATAAGTACAGTAATATCTTTATGATGGCTGACTCCGGTGCCCGTGGATCCAATCAGCAGATTAAGCAGCTTGCCGGTATGCGCGGATTGATGGCGGATACAACCGGACGTACGATTGAACTGCCCATCAAGTCCAACTTCCGTGAGGGTCTGGACGTGTTGGAGTATTTCATGTCCGCACACGGTGCCCGTAAGGGACTGTCCGATACCGCTCTTCGTACTGCAGACTCCGGTTATCTGACCAGGCGAATGGTTGACGTTTCGCAGGAACTGTCCATTCGCGAGACGGACTGCTGCGAGGGGAAGGATGAAATTCCCGGTATCGTGGTAAAAGCATTTATGGACGGTAAGGAGACGATCGAGAGCCTGAAAGACAGAATCACGGGAAGATATTCCTGTGAGGATATTTACGATAAAGATGGCAACATGATCGTGAAGCACAACCATATGATCACCCCCAGCCGTGCGGCCAGGATTTTAAGCGTGGGTGTGAACGAGGCGGGCGAGCCTGTTGAGGCGGTGAAGATTCGAACCATTTTGACCTGCCGTTCCCATGTGGGTATCTGTGCAAAGTGCTACGGTGCAAATATGGCAACCGGTGAAGCGGTGCAGGTGGGCGAAGCGGTAGGTATCATTGCCGCACAGTCTATCGGTGAGCCCGGAACTCAGCTGACAATGAGAACTTTCCATGCCGGCGGTGTTGCCGGTGACGATATTACACAGGGTCTTCCCCGTGTGGAGGAGTTGTTTGAGGCACGAAAGCCCAAGGGTCTGGCGATTATTGCAGAGTTCGCGGGCAGGGTTGAGATTAAGGACACCAAGAAGAAGAGGGAGGTCGTCATCACCAACGACGAGACCGGAGATTCCAAGGCATACCTGATTCCTTACGGCTCCCGTATCAAGGTGATAGACGGACAGGTGCTTGAGGCCGGAGACGAACTGACAGAAGGTTCTGTAAATCCTCATGATCTGCTGAAGATTAAGGGAGTCCGTTCTGTGCAGGATTATATGCTTCGGGAGGTGCAGAGAGTTTACCGTCTTCAGGGTGTTGATATTGCGGATAAGCATATCGAGGTGATCGTCCGCCAGATGTTGAAGAAGGTTCGTATTGAGAACAATGGAGATACGGACTTCCTGCCCGGCACACTGGTTGATGTTCTGGAGTATGAGGACATGAACGAGGAACTGGCAGCGGAAGGCAAGGAGCCTGCGGAGGGCAAACAGGTGCTGCTGGGTATCACAAAGGCGGCTCTTGCAACCAATTCCTTCCTGTCGGCGGCATCCTTCCAGGAGACCACGAAGGTTTTGACGGAAGCTGCTATCAAGGGCAAGGTGGATAACCTGATCGGCCTGAAGGAAAATGTCATCATCGGTAAGCTGATTCCTGTGGGTACAGGTATGAAGAGATACCGCAACACGAGGCTGAGTACGGATGCGGCGGAAACAATCTCATTTGAGGAGCTTGACTCCGAAGAGGAGATCAGCATTGAGGAAGTGCAGGAAGCAGAAGCCGAGGCAGATGTAGAGACAGAAGCAGTTACCGTAACTGAATCATAATCCCTGCCGATAAGAGGCAGAACAGAAAGAGGGGGAAGAGGGGGTTATCTCTCTTCCTCCTTCTGTATATGAAAAGGGCAAAGAGGAGCTTGTTATTATGAAAGTTTTTGTGACCGGCGTAAAGGGACAGTTGGGCTATGATGTGGTGAATGAGCTTACAAAACGCGGTATTCAGGCGGTGGGGGTGGACATTGATGAGATGGATGTCACCGATGCTGCATGTGTGGAAAGGGTGATCAAAGAGGCGGAACCCGACGCGGTGATTCACTGTGCCGCGTACACGGCGGTGGATGCTGCGGAGGAAAACGAGGATCTATGCCGCAGAGTCAATGCGGAGGGTCCCCGGAATATTGCCGCGGTGTGCAGGGAACTGGATATTAAAATGATATACATCAGTACCGATTATGTGTTCAGCGGACTGGGCGAGCGTCCCTGGGAGCCGGATGATGAGAGAGAGCCTCAGAGCGTGTACGGACAGACGAAGTACGAGGGTGAACTGGCGGTTCAGGAACTGCTGGACAAGTACTTTATCGTGCGCATTGCATGGGTGTTTGGTATCAACGGAAAGAACTTTGTCAAAACTATGCTGAAGCTGGCGGAGAGCCACGATACTATACGGGTTGTGAATGACCAGTTTGGTTCGCCCACATATACTTATGACCTGGCGAGATTGCTGGTGGATATGGTTCTTACGGAAAAGTACGGCGTATATCATGCCACCAACGAGGGAAGCTGCTCCTGGTATGATTTTGCCTGCGCTATTTTCAGGGAGGCCGGTGTCTCCGTAAACGTGGTACCTGTGACTACGGAAGAGTATGGAGCTAAAGCAAAGCGCCCGGCAAACAGCCGTATGAATAAGGATAAGCTGACGGAAAACGGATTTGAAAAGCTGCCGTACTGGCAGGATGCGCTGGGCAGGTATGTAAAGCTGCTGAAAGAAAATGGTTGACCGTTACAGATAATATATGATAATGTAC
>JAIDME010000098.1 GCA_029050705.1 Acetatifactor sp. | reverse complement strand
CATACATTTGTATTGACACAAAAACAGCCGTCTCATCATCAAAGTAAATGGCCAATTGATGCTTTTTCGGAAATTTCGTTTTATCTTCAAAATATTTAGGATACGCACCATCCGCAAACACTATCATACAATTCTCGGTATCCATTTCAATCATGCCGCCATGATAGGTGGCATTCATAACAGTCTGTCCTTCCAATAAGTCTCCATAGCTCTTAATATCACCATGAAAAAACGCAAAACTGTGAGGTGTATGTAATACTTCAATATAACTTATTATTTTTCCTGTCAGGTTCTTCTCTATCTGGCTGGATATTGTATAGCTTTCCGGTAACTCTATCATGTTGTATGCACCCTCATGCCCGCCTCCGGCGGGTAGTATGTAGTTTCTTACGGATAATATATCAAACAAATCCTGACACCCCCTGTCAGGATTTATTCTTTTCGTATAATTTATTTCTGCTGATACGGATTTCCCGCATCTCTTTTTCAAGTCCCTTATTCATTTATTATCCTGTTCAGGGATGCTGATTCTCTGGGAAAGTCTTCCGCCGCCCGGGTGTTCCTCACGCATGCGTCGGCCCGCCTCCTGCACAGCCTCATAAAAGCCCCGCGCTGACAGCCTGACAGCTCCTTCCCCCCAGATGATCATCTGTTCCAGTGCATCTGAGGTAGCCACTGTCACATGATGCTTTTTCCCGATCTTATGAACTGTTTTCTCAATATACTGGTCCGCTGTCTCTGCCTCTTTTGTGTACACCACATAGATATTATGGTACTTCTGCACAGAGCCCGGATTCCCTTTGACCTTGTAGGCATCGTAGACCAGAATCAGCGTTGCTCCGTTATAGCCCTGAAAGTTACAGCATATGTCCATGAGCCTGTCCCTGGCGCTGTCGATATTCACTTCCGCCAGACTCCGCAGATCATCCCACGCAAAAATAATATTGTACCCATCCACAAGAAAATATTCTTCTTGTTTCTCCGCTGAGCGCTTCCCTGATCCATATTTTTCTCTGTCTCCACGGGCCCCTTCCCCGGAGGAATCCCCCGTTTCTCTGCTGCCCTGCACATTTCCGTCCCTGTCCGAAGATATTCCGTCTGATTGCTCTTTTACCATGCCGCCGGTATTCCTCTGATGATACCGGTAAGGCGCATAAGACTGCACGCTCTTCCCATAGGTGCGCTGAAAAATCTCCTCAATCTCCTCCTGGGTGATATAGTCGGAGCGCTCCGGACTTCTGTATCCGGGACGGCTCTGCCCGGGAT
>JAIDME010000097.1 GCA_029050705.1 Acetatifactor sp. | reverse complement strand
ACGGACTGGAGCCTGCTCATGGGGACGCAGCGGGCAATTACATCTTTATCATTGAATTTATTTTCAGCCATTTCATTTTACCTCTTTCCCCACCAGTATATTCCGGCAGCGGGGAAAAATCAAGATACGGTTATTTTTGATAGATAGTATGAAAAATAGTACTACTACCAAAAAAAGACAGTACTTGATTCTATGGAACTTTAGAGGTAATTTAGTGCAAAAGAGGAAAGACATAAGGAGGAATGAATGATGCACTATACAGGAACCATATGGAGGCCGCCTTACGAGGCGCATTCCGTCATCATCCAGGTGACCTCCGGCTGCACATATAAAAAATGCCGTTTCTGCACCCTTTATAAAGACGAATGTTTCCGTATGTCCCCAATGGAGGAGTTCGAGGAAGACCTGGAGGAGATCAAAAGCTACCAGCCATATGCAAGGCGCATCTTCTGGACAGGGGCGAACCCCTTTGCCATGAGCTATGAGAACCTGAAACTCCGTGCGCTAACAGTGCGGGATTACCTCATCAAATGCCAGACGATGGCCATGTTCGCAAGCATAAGGGATATTAAGGACAAGGAAGTGTGGCAGCTTAAGAAGCTCCGGGCAATGGGGATAAACGGCTTGAGCATCGGGACGGAGAGCGGGGACGATGACACACTTGCGCTGGCAGACAAGGGATACACGGCGGCTGATATTCTGGAGCAGTGCCGGAAGCTGGACGAGGCGGGGATAGAATATTATTTTGTCTACATGACCGGGCTTGCGGGGAAGGGAAGGGGATACTATAATGCAGTGAACAGTGCAAAACTGTTCAGCCGGCTAAACCCTTATTTTATCTCGGTAGATTCCCTTACGCTGTTCCCGGACACGGAGCTGTACCGCATGGAACAGGAGGGCAGGTTTGTTCCAGCCGGGGAGAAGGAGCGCCTGCAGGAGCTGCAGGTGTTTATCCGGAACCTGCAGATAAGGACGCACCTGTTTGCCAATTCCGGTTCAAACTATTACCCGGTCACTGCTTATCTGCCGAAGGAGAGGGATTCAGTTGTCAGCGAGCTGCAGTTCGTCTGCGACACGGTAAGCGAGGAGGAAATGGCGGAATACCGCAGGAACCTGAAATCTTTAGGATAATCATCAGCACCACCGACTGTCTGACAAAAATATTTGCTAAAATATTGAAAAGAGGTAAGAGAAATTTAAGGGCCGGTTGTTTAATAAGCGAAAGGGTTGAACCTGACTTTTGTTTGGAAAGGAGTAACTCAATGGACAACGGTGCAAGTAGCTACCGCCGTTTCCTTGATGGTGATGACAACGGTATTATTGAAATAATCAGGGATTACAAAGATGGCCTGATACTGTTTCTGAATCGGTATGTGAACAACATACATGTTGCAGAAGAATTGGCAGAGGAAACTTTTGTCAGGATTGTCACCAGAAAGCCGCGGTTTGTAGCAAAATATTCTTTTAAGACATGGCTGTATACGATTGGCAGGAATATAGCAGTCAACTATAAAAAGCATGAAGGGAAGATTGCTGATGCTTCCATAGATGACATGGGAAACGTATCCAGGGATGAGGAAGCCCTGGAGCATTCCTATCTTCGCAAGGAGCAGAAAATCATTGTTCACAGGGCACTTTCCAAAATCAATCCGGACTACGGGAAGGTGCTGTATCTGAAATTTTTTGAAGATTTGACAAATGAACAGATTGCCAGGGTGATGAAAAGGAACAGGCGGCAGGTAGAAAACCTCATTTATCAGGCAAAGCAGTCATTAAAGGCAGAACTCGAAAAGGAGGGGCTAATTTATGAAAAATTATGAGGAAATGGCAGCAAGCGTTTTAGAGCGCAGGGATAAATATGCAGCTGACAGGAAGAGAAAAATACGGAAAACGGCATCTGTGGTATCCTGCTTTTGTTTTATAGCAGTGCTAGGGACCGGCATTTGGTATGCAGGGATTCTGAATCATGGCAGGAATATTTCAGACGGACAGTCTGAGGATGCTGTCAATGACGGTTTTCTGTATACTGGTGCAGATACAGCGACAGGAGGAATTCTTCCGGGTGGTGCAGCTATTGGGAAGACTGAAGATAATGATGCTGATATCAGGAAAGAGATACAGGTGCCTGTAGGAGATGAGCCGGGAGAGGGATTGAATGGCAATCCTGCCGGATACCCACCATATGTCATGAATGCGCCACAGCAAGATGATGAAATAAGTGAAACAGATCCGCTGGATACAGATGTGGGAGAATACCGGGATAAGCCAGCCGTACAAAATTCGGGAAACACTGGCGCACTAACTGAATATGAAGCTGTCTGGGGCGGCAGTTATATGGATGAAGCAGGCCGTTTTGTTGTCCTGCTGACAGAAAACACCGCAGAAAACCAGGAAAAAGTTTTCCAGCTGAACCCAACATTGACTGAGGAGAATACAGTTTTTAAAGAAGCTGCTTATTACCGAAGTTACCTTGTGGATCTAATGGAGAGGCTGAGTAAGGCTGACCTTCCTCCAGTTGTTTCAACTATAGGATTCAGGGAAGACCGCAACAGGATTGCAGTATATATTACAGCAGATGATCCGGATGTCGTGGCAGAGATATTATCATATGATTCCATCGGCGGTGCGATTGAAATAATATGCCTTTCAGATATTCAGATAGATGAAAATTTAATAAAGTGATACAGGGTAGGGAGTTGTGTTCCTTTTGGCTGCTATTTGGGGCATTGTAGAATTGTTATTAAAACAACTATTCTGCAATGCTCCAAGGTATAACAATAGTGAAAGTGCATCCGCCACCAGGGGTATCGTTTAGATATATCTTCCCGCCAAGAAGTGAGACCAGTTCGTCTGCAACACTAAGACCTAACCCATAGTGTTCTTTCTTTGTACGGGACTTATCACACCGGTAAAAGCGCTCAAATATATGCTTCTTATCCTCTTCGCTTATTCCAATTCCATGGTCTATGATGCTGATGACCAGATTATTCTTTTTGATGGAAGCCTCCAGCAAAATAGAAGACTGTTTCGGTGAATAGGAAATCGCATTGTCCAGAAAAATGCTGATGATCTGGATCAAACGGTCTTCATCAGAGAAAAGAGGAGGGAAGCATTCTTTCGGCATATTTATCTGCAGGTCAATGGATTTCTTATAGCAGATAATCTCAAATTTATCATATAGGCTGATAAGTAAGGTATCCACGTTTATTTTTGATTTATGAAATATCCAGTTCCCTGCATCAATGGAAGAAAGCAGGAGCAGATCCTGGATCAGCCTTGTCATGCGGGATACCTCAGTTTCGATGAGGGAAACGTAATTTCTTATGTTTGCAGTACAGTCGGGGGAAGTTTCAATGACATCAGTGGCAGACAACAGGACTGCCAGGGGTGCCTTTAATTCATGGGATACGGCAGCAATAAAGTTTTTCTGGCTCTGCATGGTTTTTTCAGTAGGCTTCATTGCCTGCCTGATGATAAGGACTGATACAAACAGGACAGCAACGAGGACTACGAGCCATATCAGAAAATAATGCATGATAGTGGAGGAAAAAGCAGCTATTCCGCTTTTCTCTTTTACTATGGCAAGATACAGGTATCCGTCATTTGTATAGATGGAACAGAGTATGCCATAATATGCCTTGCCGCTTCCGGAGCGGAATGTAAGGGTTCCGCTCTGGGTGCTGTGGCCGGATTCATTACTGTAATCGGATTCTAAGGATTGCAGCGCCTCCAAAAAGAGATCGATCGTTTCGGCTGCATCCTTTATATTAGTGCTTTCATAGAGAAGTTTATCATGCCCTGTGAATAAGCGGAAAGCATAATCATACTTCTTTTCATATATCCCTAAGTATTCTGCATAATTTATGGAGCTTTCAAAGAGCAGGACGAGATTGGTGGCCTGTCTGTTTACGAAATTCAGCTCCGCATTCTGCATGGTTTCTATATTTTCGGATGCCAGCAGAAAAAATACGATTGTAAAGACAACCATAATGCTGCTGGCAAAAAGGAAATACAGTTTCCGTTTAAGGTTTTTTATCATGGCAGACCTCCAGTAAATATCCCGAACCATATGATGATGTGATGGAACAGCTGCTGCCCAGAGCCCGCAGGCGCTTGCGTAGGAAATATACATAGTTATCAACATTGCCCTGCTCAATCGGGGCATCTGTTTCCCATACTTTCTGCATGAGCTGCTC
Source organism: Acetatifactor sp. (assembly GCA_029050705.1). Classification (GTDB taxonomy): domain Bacteria; phylum Bacillota; class Clostridia; order Lachnospirales; family Lachnospiraceae; genus Acetatifactor. The sequence continues at coordinate 5,612 of JAIDME010000097.1, read as the reverse complement.
ACGGGTGAGGATTGTATCCGGCTTTTCCAAAAACGCGCACATTAAAAGAAACTCTTTCGGGGTAAGCGGTATCGTATTTTCATTGCACGATAATTCCTTCCTGCCGAGATTCAGGGACAGGTCGTGGTATTGCAGACTGGTCTTTTCCGATATGGTCATCGGCCTGCGTGTTAAAGCACGGATGCGGGCAGACAATTCCGGTATGTGGAAGGGTTTTACCAGATAATCATCCGCCCCGTTATCCAGGCCATCTATCTTATCATTCAGTTCCGACATCCCGGTAATGATGATCACAGGAATGGATATCATTTTTTTTCGCATGGCCTTAATTATAGTCAGCCCGTCAATGACCGGGAGCATCCGGTCTATAATGGCAAGCGCATAGCCGTTATCGGGATTAAGTGCATAAATCATTCCGTCTTCGCCGCTGATGCAGGCATCAACGATATAGTTTTCCTTTGTAAGCTGCTGCTTGATCATGTTACAAAGGTTCTTGTCATCTTCAACTAAAAGAATTTTCAATTTTTATCTCCTCAAAAGGTTTTATAAATAGTATACCAGCCAATTATTGAAAAATCTTCTAAATAATCCTTAAAATTTGTCTGAGGCTTTGATGATTTTTAGAAATTTTTTCTGCTATCCTTACGTCATAGCTTGCACGCTAAATAAAATCAAAGCGAGGAAAAATATATGAAAAAAATGTGCAAAACAGCAATTGGGATCATCTGTGCGGGGGGACTGTCGGTTATGTGTCTGGCGGGGTGCGGCAAAGACGCAGCAGGCAGTCCGAAGATACCAACACAGGAAATACAGCAGAACAATGTGGTGGACGGGGCGCATGTAAATAAGGAATCAGATGGATCCCTGAAAAACGATACTCCATTGGAACAGGGAGCGGATAATAATGCGGTTGACAACGAATCGTCCGGAAGTGTGGGTGACGGGGCGTTTTTGTACGGAGCAAACCTGTATGGGAGCGTTGTAAAGTTTTCTGATGAAGGATTTTCTTTATCTCCGGCAACTACTGAAAAGGTAGAGGGAGGCGGGGAGGTAATGGCACAGGCAGCTTCCGGATCAGAAAGTGATGAGAACAATATCCAGATCACCTATACTGACAATACGGTTTTCCAGATTGTAAATCTCAGTAGGAGTCTACAGTCAGAGATTTCAAGGGAGGATACGGATAAGGAGAGTGTAAAAAAACAGTCCAGTGTCTGTGTGTTTGGCTCATGCCAGGATACTTACCACTGGACGGCAGATAAAATCCTGATTCTCAGGTGGCAGTGACAGGAGGGGCTATGAACTATTTACAAAGAGCCTTTTGCTATATCAGCAGGAAAAGGCTGAAATCATTATTATTGTTCCTGATCTTTACGGTGGTCAACTGCATGGTGCTGGGCATAGTGGAGATACAAAGGGCATCACAGGAAGTCATGAAAAACTTACGCAGCAATACGGAAAGCAAGGTAATACTGGAAATCAGGCAGGGAACAGAGCAGTTCACCGAGAATGATATACAGGGATTTTCAGATATCCCCAATATAAACTGGATGAACTGTCTGTGGTCGGAGCAGATGGAAATCCCGGCACTGGAACCGGTCATGGGTGATGAACAGTCAGACCAGTTATTTACCGTCCATCTGCAAAACAGGGTTGATAAGGACAGCCCCTTTGAAGAAAAAATATACCGTCTGGTCGAAGGGGATTTCCCGGCAGCCAGTAATGAGGTTGTAATAAACCAGATGCTGGCTGACCGGAACGGACTCCGGGTTGGTGACAGTATTCCGGGGGATTATAGGATAGTGGGGACATTCCTGTCCGGGATGGAAAGGCAGCAGACGGAGAAGGTTGCCACAGTGAACAGGATTGAAAACCAGATTTATATACTGGCAGACGAAAGCCTTGAAGGTTACACAAGGGTTATCTGCTATGCGGCAGAACCGGAGAGGCTTGATGAACTGGCCGGGGAATTGGAAGAAAGGTGCAGTGGGAAGGCTTATGTTCAGGCAAATGACACAACCTTTCAAAAAATGAAGATTTCCATTGAACAGACAGGCAGAATCACCATGTTTGCTCTGGTCATCACTCTTATAACGGGCTGTTCGGTAACAGGACTGCTTTTGTCCATGTGGACGCGGGGTCGCAAGACGGAAATTGCAGTATATGTAAGTCTTGGGTTAGAAAAGAGCAATTTATTAATGCAGGCTGTGGCGGAAGGACTGGTGCTGTATATTATTTCATTTGTCATTTCAGGATTACTGGCATACAGTCTGCTGCCAAAGTTCAGCAGCAGCTTAGGAATATTAGAAGGTGCTGGCGGAAGCCGGAAGGCAGATTATGCAGGAAGTCTGCTGACTTTAGGCTGTGGCGTGTGCGTGATCATATTATTGACAGTAATAGCCATGTTCCCGTATCTGAAAAAGCATCCTAAAGAAATTTTGTCGGAAATGGAGGGATAACAATGAATACATTTATGAATGTATTTGGACTGAGCATACGTTCTGTCCTGCGGAAGCGGGCAAAGACGACACTGCTCCTGCTGATCATATTTATAACTTCGGTATTCATATTTGCCGGATGGGCTTGTAAATCTGCCAGTATACAGACACAGAATGAAAGCAAACAGGCAATCGGGGCATCATTCCGGTTAGAGGAAAATGAGGCGAACCGCCATGTACGGATGGAGGAACTTTCCGAACAGATTGGAGAGGGAATAAGCGGCAGTGCAGACGGATACCATAAGGAGCAGCTTGCATCGGGAAGCTGGCAAACGTGGACAGATAATTCTTTTGAGACACTTTTGGTGGAAGATATCTTAAGGATTGCAGAAGTGGACGGGGTAGAGGAATATAACATCACGACTGCAAACACAGTTGTCAATCCGGTGAACTTTGAACGTATTGAGGATAAGGATGTGGATCAATATTCTGACCAGCAGGGGGTGTCGCTCCGTGGAAACCTTTGCATGGAGCTGGATTTTGATGTCCAGAAGGGAAATATTGAAGTAAAGGAAGGCAGGATGATTACATCTGAGGATAAGGATGTATGCGTTGTATCCAGAGAGATTGCAGACTTAAACGGACTGCAGGTAGGAGATATTCTGGAATTTAACAACTGGAAGGAAAGGGAAACTTCCAAGGTATATAAAGCAGAGATTGTAGGCATCTATGATTCTATAAGTGGTATTACACCGATTATGTATGGTGACAGCTACCGGAGTGAGAACATTATTTTTACTGACCTGTCCTTTCCTGAAAAACCGGAAGGGAATGAGGGCAACCCCCTGTACCAGTACGCAACTTTTGTGGTGGGGGATGTGAATGAATATGAAGCCGTGAAGAAGATGATACAGGCAGTGGATATCGGATGGGAAAGGTATGATTTCCTTGACAATACGGGAATGAGTGACACAATGACTGAAAATTTTGGCGAATTGGAAAAAATGAGTTCGCTGATCCTCATACTGGTCTGTATATCCGGCGTGGTCATCATATGTCTGGTTTTCCTGTTCTGGCTGAAGGGCAGGGTGCATGAAATCGGTATTTATCTTTCGCTTGGCAGGACAAAATTCAGTATTGTCACCCAGATGCTTCTGGAGGGCGTGCTGGTCGGCTGTGTGGCATTCCTGCTCGCAACTGCTGTCTCTCCAATGGTTTCTAAGGGGATTGTCGGGTATCTGGTGGATTATCAGGCGCAGCTGCAGGCAGAGGATGAACAATTAAATTCAAATATGGTATTGAACGGTTCGTTGGAAAATGACAACACAGAAATCGTGGGTGTTACGGTGGAGATCAGCGGGGATGTGGTATTTTTATCCGGGATATCAGTGCTTGGGGTAATCATGATCGCAATCGCATTGTCCTGCATTTTCGTCATGGTCCGGAAACCGAAAGAAATATTGAGCAGGATGAGTTAGGAGGGCATTATGTTAGAAATAAAGGACGTAATGTATTATTACAAATCACAGAAAGACAAGGTGATATTAAACCATATATCCTACAGCTTTGAGAAAGGAAAGATGTATGCAGTTTTAGGAACGAGCGGCTCCGGGAAGACCACACTGCTTTCCCTGCTGGCGGGGCTTGATGTGCCGGTAGAAGGGGAAATCTGCATGAATGGGGTAAATATCATGCAGAAGGGCTTAAACAGGCATAGGAAAGAAAACATTTCACTTGTATTTCAAAACTACAACCTGATTGATTACCTTACGCCGGTTGAAAATGTCAGGCTTGGCGGAAAAGAAGATGCAATGGGTTTATTAAGGTCAATGGGGCTGGATGAAACACAGAGCAGGCGTAACGTAATGCAGCTATCCGGCGGGCAGCAGCAGAGGGTTGCCATAGCAAGAGCATTGGCAAGCAATGCGCCCGTCCTGCTGGCAGACGAGCCGACAGGAAATCTGGATGAAGATACTGCGAATGAGATCATTGCTATTTTTTCAGAACTGGCACACGAAAAAAATAAGTGCGTGATCATGGTTACGCATAGTAAGGAGCTGGCTCAGAAAGCGGATGTTATCCTGACTTTGAAAAGGGGTTCGATTGTGGGAACAGAGGATACTGCCTGGTTGAGTAAATAAGGGCAAGGTGAGTTTTCCCATTCCCTTACAGGCAGTAAAAGAAATCAGATGTGTAAACCATGTGCCTTGTAAATTTTCCTGTGGTAGTATATTATAAACGAAAGAAGGGTGAAGCATAAAGATACATTTAGATAACTGCTGCTTTAATCGTCCATATGAGACAAAAAGAACGGCAATTAGTGAGTTTATACAGAGGAACAGTGCAGAATATATAGATACATTGGATTATATGGAACATGCCTGCCGCCGACAGGATAGAGAAAAGTATTCCTGTCGGTAAGACCGTGGCGGCATTGGGGAATGCCCTCCAGGGGGTAGGATACGGTCTGCACCGTTATGCGGGGCCGAAGCCGCCAAAAGAGAAAAAGCATAGGATATAGGGAATAGGTGGAGCCAAAATGATTAAGGCAGAATTTGGGATAATTGAGGATATAGGGGAAACGCAGAAGTATTCCTATGATCCGGGCAAATATCAATGTGTATGCATTGATGATGATATTTATATAGATGATTGGTGGGATAAGCTGGTTCTCCTGAAGACCTATTTCCACAGCCTTGACCGACCCGAATTTGGACTTGCGAGGTGGGGAATCACATTGATACCGCCTGAGTCATTGCCCGGTTTTCAGGAGATTGTGTTATCAGACGGACGAATTAATGAGGATGACCATTTAAGGGAATTGGCTGATAAAATACAGGATGCAATTAGCAGAAACAGATTTATGATACATTTCGGGGTTTAGTGTAAGCGGTAAGTTACCGGAAGTATATCACCAATAAGGTCACAGAGGGCGGGTAGATTTCCATGGTTTCCGGCAGAAGGGTAAATTGGGGAGAAGGGGTAGCTTGATGGCAAGGGGAGGCAATAATAATTGAAAGGTAAGATGGGATGAATCAAAATTAGCTAAAATGACAGAGGCAGAAGTACGGAAAATTTATCGGTGCGGTGACTCACGCACTGGTTCAGGATGCCATCAGACGCCGCGGAGCGGAATCGAGCTGAGCCCGGACGAAGTCAGTGAGAGCAAGGACA
>JAIDME010000096.1 GCA_029050705.1 Acetatifactor sp. | reverse complement strand
TTACAACACCAGCATCTTCCGAAAGATGATGGCGGCCTATAAGGATACGGGGGAAGATACGTATTTTGAAATGGAGATCATCAATGAGTATCCTACCAGCAGAGTTGGCAAACAGACGATTATGCTGACTGACTGCAATATCGACGGCGGTATTCTTGCAAAACTTGATGCTGATGCGGAAGTTTTGGACGAAGACATGGACTTCACATTTGAAGACTTTTCCATGCCGGACGTATTTAAAGACCTTGCCGGGTTTGAAGTAACAAATTAAGAAAGGATGATGAAAAATGTCTAAATTTAGCCAGTTCATGAAACAGAATAAGATAAAGAAGGAAAATGAGAAGTACGCACCGACGTCCTCCATTATCGATAGCGACGGGAAGCCTTTATGCTGGGAGTTTAAACACCTGACTACGAGGGAAAACGAAGACCTGCGCGAGAAGTGCAGCATCGATGTACAGATTACAGGAAAGCCAAATATGTTCCGGCAGAAACTTCAGACCAGCAAGTATCTGGTAGGCATGATCTGTGCATCCACGGTATACCCCGATTTATACAATGCCGAACTGCAGGATTCCTATGGGGTGAAGACCCCGGAAGATCTCGTTTACGAGATGATTGACAATCCGGGGGAGTATTCGGAACTGACGATATGGATCCAGAAGTTTAATGGGTTTGATGAGACCATTAATGAAAAGGTGGATGACGCAAAAAACTCATAAATGAAGGGGATGCGGAAGCGAATTATGCTTATTATGCCCTTCATCAACTACACATCAGGCCTTCTGAATGGTTGTATATGGATGAACAGGAAAAAGCTTTTATCATAGCGTGCATTCAGATCAGGGTCGAAAAGGAAAAGAAAGAGAAAAAAGAAGCTGAACGTAAGGCAAAGAGAAGGTAGGTGATCCTGATGGCCTCAATTCGCACAGGTATTGAACTGAATGATCAGTTCACAGGTGTTATTTATAGTATTATCAATTCCGTAAATATGGCAGTGGCAGGTATGGAAGACATGTTACGCGTCATGGAGGCGGATATCAGTACCGCATCCATAGAATCTGCGAGAGAACAGTTGAGTCAGGCGACGGTTGCGGCTGATGAGCTGAGTCAGGCGATGCAGGACATCGAGGCACCTGCCATGTCTGCGCCGGAACCGGTACAGCAGCTAGTTCAGCAACCAGTGCAGCAGCCGGTCCAGCAGCCAGTTCAGCAGCCGGTTCAACAGCCAGTTCAGTGGCAGACGGATGGTCTGGAAGTGTTTGACACGTCAGGGATCGAACGGTTCCGGCAGGAAATCCAAAGTGCGGAGACGATGGCAGAACAGCTCCATAACACACAGGTGCAGATTGCAGCACAGGCTTCACAGTCAGATATCCTGTCACCGGATGCGGTCCGGGACATGGATACCCTGGCGGCGAGGATTGACAATGTGAGAAACCGTATCCAGGACATGGAGAATAATCCAGTAAACATGGGAACGAAAACAGCAAACAGTCAGATGGAGCAGTTGCGGTCACAGCTGGATCAGGCAGTCCGGCAGCAGAACGAACTGAATGCGGCAGTGCAGGATATGGATGTGTCCGCCGCCAATGCCGCATATCTGCGGTTATCGCAGACCGTCAGCGGAACGGAACGCTATATCCGGGACAATGTGAGTGAACAGGAGAAATTCAATCATAAAGTCGAAATGGGGATTTCAAAAGTACAGTCTCTTGCAAAGACACTAATGGGGCTGCCTGTCGTTCAGTCGGTGATTGGGCTTGTGAAAGGGCAGATGGATTCCGCTATAAGCCGAATGGACACTATGACCAATTATGAAGGGACCATGACTGCGATTACAGGAAGTTCCGAAGTAGCATCGGCATCTTTGGAACAGCTGAAAGAAGTAACGACTGGGACTGCTTACGGGCTGGATGTCGCCGCAAACAGTGTCCAGAATCTTGTCACGAGAGGCATGGGGATCGGAGATGCGGTCAATGAAGTGGGAAGTTGGGCAGATGCGGTCGCCTTTTATGGTGATGGTACAAACGAAACACTTTCAACCGTTACAGACGCACTTGGCAAAATGTTATCCAAGGGGACAGTTGAAATGGAACAGTTGAACCGTCTGACAGATGCCGGAATCAATGCAGTGGGTATATATGCGCAAGCAACTGGAAAGGCGGCTTCGGACGTTCAAACAGACTTGTCAAAAGGAAAAATATCTTCACAGGAATTTATTACAACGGTTTCTTCTGCATTTGAAAATGGCACAAATGGAGTACTGAACATATCAGGTGCGGCAAAGGACGCCGGTGCAACATGGGCAACATCCATAGCGAACGCAAAGGCGGCAGTAACCAGGGGGATTACTGACATGATAGATAATATCAACCAAAGCTTGTCTAATGCCGGATATGGTACGATTCTTGACGGAATCAAAGAGTTTGGTGTTCAGGCGGAAAAGGTGCTGGCAAAACTCGGTACATTTGCAGGGGCGGTCATAGCTAAGGTGGCGCCGCTGGTGAACAAAGTGGCAGGGATGTTTTCACGTATAGCGAACAGTGCCGGTATATCGTTGGATTCTATACTGGGCAGAGTCAGCGGTTTTGTGGGTATGGTAGTAACCTTGTTAGAGCCGATAATTTCCTTCGTCAGCACGATAGCATCGTTCGTTGTTGATAACTGGAGTATGATCAGTCCCATTGTGTATGGTATCGTCGCGGCTCTGACTGCTTATTACGCCATTATGGGAGTTGTCAGCGCAATAGAGCTGGTTTCTAAAGGTATTAAGATGGCGATGTGCATCGCTGAATATGCTCATGCGGCGGCGAAAGGGACAGCAGTGGCGGCAACTACAGCAGAAACAGCGGCACAGCTTGGACTTAATACGGCACTGCTTGCCTGCCCACTGACATGGATCATACTGGCGATTGTTGCACTGATAGCGGTGGTTATTGCAGTGACAAATTATATTGCAAACCTTGGTGGAACTGCTACCACGGCATTCGGTGTGATCTGCGGAGGTGTGAATGTGGTGATTCAGTTTTTCAAGAATTTGGGTATTTCATTTGCGAATATATCACTCGGTATAGTAGCGGCAGTGTCGGCGGTCGGGGAAAACATCATGACGGCATTCCATAATGCGATTTGTTCTGTCCAGTCGTGGTGGTATGATTTACTGTCGACGGTACTGACCGTGGTAGAGGGGATATGCGAGGCGCTTAACAAACTGCCGTTTGTGGAATTTGACTATTCCGGGATAAGCAGCGCAGCAGATGACTATGCGGCAAAAGCACAGGAAGCTACGAACGACAAGCGGGATTATGTTTCGGTTGGCGATGCTTTTTTGGATGCGGCGCAGACCTACGATGCATTCGAACCCGGTTGGATATCTAAAGCGTACGAAAACGGGGCGAAGTGGGGGGACGGTGTTTCTAATAAAGTGAAGGACATGTTTTCAGGCAAAGCAACCAAAGCGGCCGATGACGCAAATTCAAAGGGCATCGAAAATTCCCTGCTGGCGGCTGGGAATGCCACTGCCGCCAATACGGCAAAAACAGCGGACAGTGCGAGTAAAGCAGCAGACGGTGCGAGCAAAGCATCAAAATCACTGGAGATAACAAATGAAGATTTGAAATATCTGCGTGATATTGCTGAAAGGGACGTTGTCAACAGATATACGACTGCATCCATCAATGTAAATATGACAAATCATAACAATATTAACAGTGACATGGATTTAGATGGTGTCACAGAACACTTGCGGTCATCGCTCCAGGAACAGATGAATGCAGCAGCGGAAGGGGTGCATTGACATGGCATATTATATGTATATTGACAAGGTGCTTTTTCCAGTAACCCCGGCAAAATTGAAAGTGAAAATCAATAATCAGAACAGGACGATCACCCTCATAAATGAGGGTGAAGTCAATCTGATAAAATCACCGGGTTTATCGGATATAGAAATTGATGAACTGTTATTACCGGCATTTCAGAAATACCAGTTTGCCCATTACGGGGTACTGCGGGATAAAAACAAGGAAATACTTGCTGGTGATGGTGAATTCCATAATGCAAAGTATTATATAGAAGAATTGGAAAAATGGAAAAAGGAGAAGAAACCAGTGCAGTTTGTCATGTCGAGGACGACTCCAAATGGTGAGGATCTTTTGTGGGATACAAATTTTGATGTGACTATAGAAGATTATGAGATCATCGAAGATGTGGAAAAGTATGGTTTCGACGTGGCTGTGAGGTTGTCCATGAAACAGTATGAAAGCTGGGGGGCAAAGAAACTGGTTTTGAAGAAAAAGAATTCTTCCGGAAAAAAAAGTGCATTAATGAAAAAGCGAAGAAATACAACTAAGGTTCCGGCAAAGTCTTATACTGTAAAAAAGGGTGACTGCCTTGTGAACATAGCAAAGAAACAACTGGGGAATGCATCAAAATACAAGAGTATTTATAACCTGAACAAAAAAACGATCGAATCAACGGCAAAGAGGCATGGAAGAAAATCTTCCAGTAATGGTCACTGGATCTATCCGGGGACAAAACTGAAACTTCCAAGTTAGGTGGTGCGTCTGGTATGGCAAAAGATATTGTGGATGTTGCCATTGGAGAAATCGGCTGTACCGAACAGGGCAGCAACAAAACAAAATATGGTGCATGGTATGGGATGAATGGTGCGGCATGGTGTCATATGTTTGTTTCGTGGTGTGCAAATCAGGCTGGTGTGAAAACATCAGTGGTTCCCAAAACGGCATCATGTTCCAGCGGCATGGGCTGGTTTAAGAATAAAGGACTCTTCAAATACAAGGGTAAATATACACCAAAACGAGGTGACATTATTTACTTCTGTTCTGCCGGTGCTTCCCATGTCGGAATTGTTGAAAAGGTATCGGGGGATACCGTCCATACCGTGGAAGGAAATACTTCAAATAAGGTGGCGAGAAGAAGTTATCCCCTAAATGCGGCAAGGATTACCGGTTATGGTGTGCCAAAGTATGAAAATCTGAACAGTTCAAACGACGGTTCGGGCAGCAGTTCTACAACTAAAAAAAACAGCAAGAAAGAACTGTCATATCTGAAAAAGGTACTGAAAAAGAAAGCTGCCACCACTGATGCGATGGATGCAACTATCGCGGAGACAGGGAAATTGCCTGCCTGTAATGTCCAGATAATCGTAAAGAACAGTAAAAAACGGTTTGAAGTACCTGTCAAAGATGGTATGAAGCTGGTATGGGAACGAAAAGGGACACCGGGGAAACTCACCTTCGAAGCAGCTTACGACAAGAATTTCAGGATCACGGAGGGGAACGCGGTGCTGCTCATTGTCGATGGGACAAAGATGTTTTATGGTTTTGTATTTTCCAGGCAGCGGTCAAAGGACGGTTTCTACTCTTATACTGTATATGACCAGCTGAGATATCTGAAAAATAAAGATACGATCATTTTCAAAAAGAAACGGGCAGACCAGTATATCAGGCTCATCGCCGACCGTTTCCAGCTAAAGTGTGGGAAGCTGGCGAACAGCGGATATGTCATTCCGAAGAAGATCGAAGATGAATCGACATTGTTTGATATGATCCAGAACGCACTGGACACTACATTGATGACGAAAAACAAGGTGTATGTGTTATATGATGAAGTCGGGAAACTGCGGCTGAGGAATATCTCCAGCATGAAAGTCAATAACTGCCTGATCGATGATGAAACCGGCGAAGATTATACATATAAGTCAAGCATTGATTCGAATGTGTATAACCAGATCAAGCTGATTTATGAAAATTCAGAAAAGGGTACTTATGACCTATATGTCGCAAAAAGTACAAAGAGCATTAACAAGTGGGGAGTTTTACAGTACCTTGAAAAGATTTCTGACCCTGATGTTGGAAAGCTAAAATCACAAGCCTATTTGAAGTTATATAACAAAAAGGCAAGGTACCTGACTATTTCAGGGGTAATTGGAAATAAAAAGGTTCGTGCCGGTTCATTGGTTCCGGTCATACTGAATCTTGATGACGTAAAGGTAGCAAATTATATGATGGTGGAGAAAGTGACACACACGTTTAAAAACCGACAGCACAGCATGGATTTAGTGGTTTCAGGAGGTGATTTTAGTGGGGAATGATAATTTGCTAACGCTGATAAAAAAGGCGGCAATGGAAGCGATTGAGGCATCCAAGCCCTGCACGACTTGTATGGGGGAAGTCAAGAAGTTATCTCCATTACAGATCGGTGTAGGTCAAAAAATGGTGTTAGATGCTGATTTTTTAGATATTACCAGCACCGCAAATAAAAATATGAAAAAAGGGTCAAAGGTACTGTTGATCCGTCAGGCGGGCGGTCAGAAATACAGTGTCATTGATACCCTGAACTGAAAGGTGGCGACAGCATGATTCCGAATAATGGAGACTATGAAGATTTTGACGATGAATCAGATGATGACCTTTCAGAAGATTTCGAAATGGAAACCGAACCGTCACTGACGTATGCGATGAACCTTGACCGTGGTATATTTACTGGCAGAGTGGATGACATAGAAGCTATAATGCAGGCGGTAACAAAAATCATTAGCACAGAACGGTATGAACATGAAATATATTCATGGGATTATGGTATTGAATTGGCAGATTTAAGGGGACAATCAATGCCTTATGTCATGTCAGAGGTAAAACGGAGGATTACGGAAGCGCTGACTGCTGATGACAGGATTGAATCAGTAGAAGATTTTGAGATTAAAAGAATTGATAAAAACAAACTACATATCAAATTTACGACTGTAACTGCCCAGGGCGATGAGTTTAAGACAGAAAGTGAGGTTGGTGTTTAATGTTTGAAGAATTTGATTTTGATACTCTTGAAGACGAAATGTTATCAAATATCAGTGACGATTTTGATAAAAGAGAAGGTTCAGTTATTTATGATGCAACCGCACCTGCCGCACTGATGATGGCAAATTTTTATATTGCCCTTGATATGGTACTGAATGAAGTGTTTGCAGACAGTGCCTCTTATTATTATTTAATTAAGAGGGCAGCAGAACGGCAGCTATTCCCTTATGAGGAAACCTGTGCAGTCGGGAAAATGGTTGTCTCTCCTGCAGATGTGGAAGTACCTATGGGGGAACGGTTCAACCTTGACACGCTGAACTACGCTGTGATTGGTGCGATTGATGGTGAACAGGGCGCGTACAAAGTGCAGTGCGAAACAGCCGGAACGAAAGGAAATCAGCAGCTGGGAACTCTCCTGCCAATCGAATATGTAGAAGGTTTGGAAACTGCTGAACTGACGGAAATCCTCGTTCCGGGAGAAGAGGAAGAAGATGTGGAAGCATTCCGGGAACGTTATTTTTCATCCTTTACGGATCAGGCATTTGGTGGAAATAAACCGGATTACATCAATAAGATTACCAGCATTGACGGTGTCGGTGCTTGTAAGATCATTCGAATGTGGGAAGGGGGGTATAACCCGGCTAAGTTCGTTCCAACTCCCTCAATTACATCGTGGTTTGAAGACCAGTCTGAATCGACCGTCAGTTCAGAAGTTTATGAATGGTTAAAAACGGTATATGATGCGGCACGGAACAAACTTCTGACCACGGGAGGTACCGTTAAGGTGGTGTTTGTTACATCAGAATATAAAACACCATCTTCCTTACTGGTTCAGACGGTTCAGCAGGCGCTTGATCCTGAAAGCACCGCTGGGGAGGGTGACGGACTCGCTCCAATCGGCCATGTGATCAATGTGGCTGGTGCAGAAAACAAAGAAGTGGATTATGTTTTTTCCATCACTTATGCGAAGGGGTATACCTTTACAGACTTGAAGCCTTCTATTGAGGAAACTATAGATTCATATCATGCGGAACTATGCCGGGACTGGGCGAATAATGATGTGACTATTGTCCGCAAAAACAAAGTGGAAACACTTTTGCAGGCATTGACAGGCATTGAGGATGTAAAAAATACAAAGATCAATGGAGCTGCTGAAAATTTAACCCTGACTGCTGAACAGATACCGGTAAGGGGGAATGTAAATGGATGATTTGGTACAAAGAAAAGAGCTGATTCGGTATTTACCTGATTTTATGAAACAGTTCTTTGAGTTTCAGGAAATCATGAGTGCGGAGGATCTGCAGTTTGCTCGGATGGATTCAAGATTGCAGACAGTCTTGAACAATGCTTTCATAGAGGATGCGGATGAATATGGTATCCGAAAATATGAAAGATTGCTGGAGATTACAGCAGTTCCTGGTGAAAGCCTGGAGGTCAGGAAAAATCGTGTCAGGGCGTACTGGTGTGTGAACAGGCAGTATAGTTACAGGGTGTTCGTGCGAAGTCTGGATATGCTGTTGGGCGGCAATTGGAATTACGATATAATCTGCGATCAAGAACATTATACAATGACATTTCATGTGTATCAGGGTGAACATCTGGGTATGCTGGAAGCATTCCTGCAAAAGGTACTTCCGCTGAACATTTTTTACAAGGTACATTTGACTAAAGACTGGGTAGCCGGCAATTATTTTGGCGCAGTATGGCAGGAAGATGAATTATTAGAATGGAGATGAAAGGTATGAGTTTTATAGGGCTGACACTGACAAAGAGGGGGAGAAATTTAATCGCTTCGGCGATAAGCGAGGATACCCCATTAAATATTACCCATATAGAGTTGGGGGAAGGGATGTATAACGGGACTTTTTCGGAGAAAAAGGAATTATCTAAAAAGGTTATGGAAATTCCCGTAAAATCTGTTAAAAGAAACGATGGGGAAGTAGTGATCAATTGCGATTTTAATAGCAGGGATGCACTAAAAGCTTTTTATTTTAGGGAGGTCGGAATTATCGGAAATGGCGTCCTGTGCTACTATGATAACAGCGGTGATGATGCGGAGTACATAGATCCGGAAATCGAAACGGTGGTAAAACAAAAGCGTCTACGGTTTACGTTATCAATCAGCAGTGATGTGACGGTGGCGGTAAAGATTGACAGCGAACTGTATGCACTGAAAGAAGAGACAGAAGCAGAAATACATGAACTGCGGGAAGAGACTGCGGAAAAAATTGATGGATTAAAAAAATCTGTCAGTGATGGAAAGTCGAATGTAGCGGAAGCCATCACTGACATGGGGATAAATACTGTGTCGACAGAAGACAGTCCCGCTACATTCGATATATTGGCAGAAAATATAAGAGCCATTACTCCAAGCCTGAGTCTGCAAGAAAACACGGCAAAAGCTAAAGTCGGAAGTAATGAGGTAACACAACAGATTGGATACCCCATGGGCGGTAACATCGTGCCAGGCACATCAGATCAGTTACTGATTTCAGCTGGGAATCGTGTCTATTTTACGGCAGATTATAAATTGAAAAGTCTCGGTGGAGATGCGGAGGCAGCGCATGTACTGACTGGGAAGACTTTTTCCTCAAATAAAGCAGGAAGGGAAAAAGCTGGCACGATGGCAAATCAGGGAGCGAAGACGGCGGCACTGAACTGTGGTGGAACATACACGATTCCAGCTGGTTATCATAACGGAAGTGGTAAGGTGACAGCAAACAGTCTAGCCAGCCAAACAGGAGTAGACAGTGGAAAGGCTGCTGCCGGGGCAGGGCAAATATTAACTGGGTATCAGGCTTATGTGAATGGATCGAAGGTTTCAGGAACGATGGCGAATCAGGGAGCGAAGACGGCGGCACTGAACTGTGATGGAACATACACGATTCCAGCTGGTTATCATAACGGAAGCGGCAAGGTGACGGCGAACAGTCTGGCGAGTCAAACAGGAGTAGACAGCGGAAAGGCTGCTGCCGGGGCAGGGCAAATATTAACGGGGTATCAGGCTTATGTGAATGGAGTGAAGATTACTGGCACTATGCCAGACCAGAGAAAAATAACAAATATTGACGCACGTAGATTAAATAATGGAGATAAAAGATACGAAGTAGCAGTAGCCGCCGGATATCATGGATATAATTGGGCTAATAATTGGTTTGAGTACATCACATATGCTCAATTAGCATCAGATATAGGCTTAACTGCAGGTAAAATTTATAAAGGAAATACTATCATAGGCATTGAGGGGACGGCCACGGGAGATGCAACGGCAACCGCTTCTGATATATTGAAAGATAAAACTGCTTATGTAAACGGCGCGAAAGTTACTGGAACTATGGTTAAGTTTTCGGATTATTTTTATCATCCTAATGCTTCTATGAATTTTAGAGGTGGACGGACTTCATATACCGATGACACAGGAGCAACAGTAACTTGTAGTGCTACCGATTTTATATCAGTGTACATCGGAGCAAAAGGCTTTCATGAAAATACATCTCATGAAATTTTAATGTTGGCTAGCAGATTTGGAAATGCTAGCGCATCCAGTGTATTGAGTGGAAAGACATTCACCTCATCTGATGGTTTTCATACTTCTGGAACTATGGTTAATAATGGTGCTGTTTCAAAGGAGTTAAGTGCTGGAGAAGAATACACAATACCAGCTGGGTATCATAATGGTTCGGGTAAAGCGAAAGCAAAGTCATTATCGTCTCAAACTGGTGTTGATAATGGAAAGACTGCT
Organism: Acetatifactor sp.; assembly: GCA_029050705.1. Lineage (GTDB taxonomy): Bacteria > Bacillota > Clostridia > Lachnospirales > Lachnospiraceae > Acetatifactor. The sequence continues at coordinate 20,873 of JAIDME010000096.1, read as the reverse complement.
GCCGGAGCAGGTCAGATATTAACCGGTTATCAAGCATGGGTAAATGGCTCGAAGGTTACTGGAACAATGACGAACAGAGGGGCTGTGACAACAAACCAAAGTGGTGCTGATGGAAGCAAACTAGCAGAGGTTGTGTATACAATTCCTGCAGGATTCCATAATGGAAATGGTAAAATTAAAACATTCGGAGCAATTGGCACATACAAAGGTGACCCAACAACAATAAAATGTGTATCGACAACACAAAGTGCATTTCTTTTCAAAAGACATGCAAATTCACATGTAAACCTTGCTGCCGGAAATTCATTTGATGTCAATACTGGTGCCTATGCAGATTATAGAGTTATGAATTTTGCTGTTGGTACAAAAGTTGAATTATCAAGTTCATTATGGGCGTGCGGAAACCGTTCAATTATGATTTTTATACGAAGATATGCTAAATCAGGCGATGTCTATGAAATAAAGGCCACTCATGATGCAACAAATGCAATCTATGTTCAACATGGTGCATCTGTAACAATAAAAGAAACCTCTATTACAAACGGGGCGAATTTAACATTTGTATGGGATGCGGCAAATGGAAAGATTACAATGACTGTAGAAAATGTAAGTTCTCAATGGATTATGCATGATTTGTATGTCCATGTTTTATAAGATGATAATGATACAATGCTGAGAAAGAAGATAAACGCCTGTGAGTCGCAAGATGCCGTCGACAATATCGTTATTACATTTGAATAGGGGAGACGAAAACTTCAATGAGGAAACTAAAACAACCGCAATATGACTGCTGTGGAGTCATGATGCGGTTGTTTTGCTATCAATAAAGGAAGGATGTGAATAATATGAAAACTGCAATTTGTGGTATTGCTGGTACAGTAGGTTCGGCTATTGCTACCGCGTTTGGAGGTTGGGATTCTGGACTGGTGACTCTTTTTCTGTTCATGGGGCTTGACTATGTGTCGGGACTTATAGTTGCCGGGGTATTCCGTAACAGTAGCAAGACGACTACGGGAGCGCTGGAGTCAAGGGCAGGGTTCAAGGGATTGTGCAGAAAAGGCATGGTACTTATATTTGTTCTGATTGCATATCGGCTCGACCTTATTATTGGGGCCAATTACATTCGTGATGCGGTAATCATTGGATTTATCGCAAACGAGCTTATTTCAATCACAGAGAATGCTGGGCTGATGGGTCTGCCATTACCGAATGTGATTAAAAAAGCTATTGATGTTTTGCAAAGTAAAGAGAAAGGGGAGTGATACATATGTCAGTAACAGATCAATGTAGGGATGCGGGGAAATTAAATGTATTAGTACAGGTGATGCTGTCGGCAGCGTTAAAGGAGATTAAGGTGACAGGAGTAAATCCGCTTGTCGTAGAAACATACCGGTCGAAGGAGAGACAGTACTATCTGTACGGACAGGGACGTACAGTGGCACAGTGTACGGCGGTAGGAGTTCCGGCCGCTAAAGCAAAAAAGTATGCGAAGCCGGGTGCGACGAAAGTAACATGGACACTGAACAGCATCCACATTCAGAAAAAAGCGGTGGATGTCATTCCGGTACGGAATGGGAGGGCGATTTGGAACACCAATGATAAAGATACAAAAAAAATCATCGAAATCATGCAGAAATATGGCTTTGAGGCAGGGGCGAACTGGACAAGTTCACCGGACTCACCACATTATCAGGTAAAGGGAACGTTTTCAAAAGTATTCTCGCAAGAAAAAAACACGACCTATGTAACAAAATCCATCCAACGAGCGTTAAAGGCGTTTGGATTCTATACGGGAAAGATTGATGGTATTTGGGGAGCAACGACGACAAAAGCGGTCAATTTATTCCGAAAAGCAAACGGATGGCAGCAGAGTGGGAAGATTGGTAAGACGGCGTTGAAAAAGCTTTTGGGAATATTATAATTAAGGTGAGTTATACTATCTTTTAAAATAAATACCTACTACTATCTGCAATACAGACCTCCGTAGTGCAGATAGTAGTGGGTAAAGCGAAAAGGTGAAAAATTGCCGTTTCACGTGTGCCAATAATAAAATGAAATGTGTCGATATTATTTTTGCAATTTATGAATAAGGGCTTCCTGAAGTACTGCCGAGAAATTTATATTGAGAGCTAGAGCCTCCTCGTTCAGCCATTCGGGAATGGTTAAAGTTTTTTTGACTGCTTTTGAGTTGTGTTTACACCGATATTCTTTCAGGTCAAATTCCACCACGAGCAGGACGGAGTCTGGATCTGGGTGGATATCTGCCGGGGAGGATGGTTCTGGAAGGGGAGAATTCTCTTTTAACAAGTCTGTGATACTTAATCCAAGGGAAGCCACAGCCATATCATAGGCTTCTTCCATGGTCTCGCCCTGTGTAAGGCATTCGGGGAAGTCGGGGAAAGAAATCCAAAATCCTCCTTCTTCTGCAGTATGGAATAAAGCGGGATAAAATAATTTATTCATAAATAATGCCTCCAAATCGGGGCAGGACTATATAAGTCCCGCCTGTTTTAGTATTTGCTGCTCCAACCCTTTTTTCAGGTCAGTGCAGTGATAAGGAACGATTACCTGTTTACCAGTTTGCTCATTTCTCAGTTTTATATGAGAACCATTCTGGCTGACGGTTTTAAAACCGTTCTTTTTTAGATGTTTTAACATTTCCTTGGATGTCATCGGCATCTTTAGTAGCTCCTTTCCTTATCCCAAATAAATTATAGCACGTATAAATACGTATGTCAAGAAATCAATGAGAAATCTACCGTTTCAAGTATACAAATAATAAAACCGGAACGTGTCTGTATCGCGCGAATACTCCATATGGTCAAGTATGGCTTCCAGTGCCCGATGCTTTTCAAATACATCACTTGCCGGATCATTCAGGATGGCAAGTACATCCTGAATATGGGAAATGAGTTCTTCTGCACTTGGGACATCAGAGGAGAATGTTTTCTTTTTCTCTGATGCGATAAGCCGTTCCAGCTTCTCCCGTTCTTCCGCGAGCATACGTTTGTTTTCCCGATATTCTTCTTTGGTGTCGATGCCGTCGATATACGCTTCCCGAACACGGAGTTCTTTTTGTTCAAGTTTGGAAAGGGCGATGTGATATTTCTCTAGGAGGGGAGAGGGTTCGCATGCTTTCGGGTTTGGGTGGATCATGATTTCATCCACGTCTTGCTCCAGGAAGGACTGCAGGGAAGATTTAAGCGCTTCCTCACAGCGACGGGCAGAAATGTTTCCGCCGGACTTATGCATGCCCTTTGAATATTGCCAGCATACGAAACTGGGGTAAGACTTACTGGGATTCCTTTTCTCTTTAACACAGTGGTAAGCGAGATTCTTTCCGCAGACAGGGCATTTCATAAAACCGCAGAGATAGTGCTTATACAGGGTATCTGATTTCCTCCTGCCTTCGCGGGTGTTTCCCGTGCATCCGGGTGTGTGGGGGCGTACCAGATTTTGTATTTCCTGAAAATAGTCTTCGGAAAAAAGGGGTTCATGCAGTCCCTTCACAACGATAATATCTTTTTCGTCGTTTAAATGGTAGTCACTGTGTTTCGCACGGTTCCACCGGACCATCCCCGTATAAAATGGATTTTGCAAAATATATAATACAGTACGGCGTTCAAACCGGTTCCCGCGGCGCGTGCGGTATCCGGCGTCATTTATGATGCGGGCGATCGTCGTCAGGGTGTATTTTTCCATGCACAGGCGGTAGATCTCCCGCACGATATCTGCTTCGGGTTCGAAAATTTCCGGGATATGGTTCTCGTTCATGTGATAGCCGAGCGGGGGTGCGGACTGGTACCCGCCCCGGAGTGCCTTTTCCGTCATGCCGCGCTTTACATCACCGGCAAGGCGGATGGAGTAGTACTCATCCATCCACTCAATGACGCGCTCGATCAGCGAGGCGAACGGACCATCAATGAGCGGTTCTGTGATGCTCAGGACCTCCACGTTATTTTTCCGGAGGAGGGATTTGTAGACGATACTTTCCTCTTGATTCCGAGCAAACCGGCTATACTTCCAGACAAGTATGTAGTCGTAGGGATGTTCGTGAGATTTCGCCAGCGAGATCATTTGCTGAAACTGCGGACGTTTTTCCGCATTCCGGCCGCTGATGCCATTGTCCTCATAGAAATCGGTGATCAGGATGCCGTTCTTCTTTGCATACTTTTTCAGTTCCCGCTTCTGGGCAGCAGGAGAGAGTTCTTCCTGCCGATCTGTGCTGACGCGGATATAAGCGGCAGCAGTTCTCATAGAATTTTTCATGTTAAAAAGCCTCCCTTTTGGTAAAAAAGGGTATAAAAATACCCCTGATTATTTGCGTTTTATAATCAGAGATGATATAATATGATTGTGTGTTGGTTATATCATCTCCTGTTTTCATGGTATGATGTAACTGGTTAATTTGGACTTCCGGTGGTGTGGGAGTCCTTTTTTAGTGTTTAAGCATAAACTAAGCGTCCCTTTGGTTGATGAATTTTCTAACTTGCTTAACTTTAATGTCCTTTCATTTCTCGCCCGCAGGTGATATGATCAGAACTGCAGATGGCATATTGTATTTGGTATGATATACTTTGTACAGCGGCAATATTTCCGGTATTGCCGCCGCATTATTTGTTGAAATTTGAAATGCCGTATGTTACAATAGTGGCATGGGAAACCAGAGAGCCAAGGCGGCTTACCCTCCATATTCGGAGGGGCTAACCCTCCAGACGAAAGAAAGGGGGGATTGCCAATGTATGTTACATACTCTGATTTAATTCAGGTTGGGATATTCATTTGCGCCCTTATTGGATTGTGTTACACAATTTTTAAAGGGAAAAGGAAATAGCCGCCACTACTCGCAATAGTGACGGCTGACCCTGTAAAGGGTTAGAAATTACTAGTTAAAGGGTAGGCCGCTTCTTTGGTTCTCCCTTTTTTATATCATAGCACGTCACAAGGTTAAAATCAAGATATTTTTGGTTGGCAATTTACCCACTCGCCAACCTGCTATAATCTTCATCCATTCTAAAATTAACTATTGCCTGTGCCATAATATGACTCCTTCCATTTACACTTATACTTATACTAGTGTTGTAAAGAAATATCAATCGTTTTCCATCATTTTCTTTACAGTTTGCGTTTGCAGTTTCGGATATTCAAGGAAGAGACGCTTTTGTGCGTCCGGGATGTATTCATCCTGATGTATCCTGTTCTAAGTTTCATAAATCCCACCTTCTTTCATTGTTGGTATACTATACGATAAATAAGGTTTGCTGTTAAAAGTGCTTTTGAAAACATTTGTTCGAAAATCTTGACACATAATTTTTAGTATGCTAATATAATATTGATAGTAGGGTATCTTATTTCTGAAAGGAGGAGTCTGTATTATGGAAAGTATTTATACAGTTGCAAAATATTTTTTATTCAAAGAGGCTATGACACATAAGAAACTTCAGAAATTATGCTATTTTGCCCAAGCATGGTATTTGGCTAACTATGGAAAGGCATTGGTTCCAAATAGGTTTGAAGCGTGGGTTCATGGTCCGGTTTGTCCAGATTTATATTCGAAATATCGCTCATGGGGATGGGAGACTATACCAAATGAGTTGGAACCACCGAAATTTAAAAATGAAGATGTCCCCGATTTTTTAGATGAGGTATTTATGGTGTATGGTGATTATGATGCAGATACATTAGAAAATATTACCCACAAGGAAGAACCATGGACGAACGCAAGAAAGAATTGCAGTCCGAGTATGTATTGTAGAAATCCTATATCTAAGAAAGATATGAAAGTATATTATGGTGAGAGGATAGATAAGCATTATGATTAAAACAGTTATTATTTCAATTGCTATTGGTTTTGTTGTCGGATTCTGTTTCGGAAGAATTCGACCTAAGAATCTGACTATATTTGAGTTTGTAAGAAAAATATATACGAATCTCGAAAATTTTGTATTGGTCATATCAGCATTAGTGGTTGGTGTTTCTATCTATTTATCAACTATAGGGGAACTTGCTGTGTTTGCTACGACTACTATAAATATTTTTGGAAGTATCGTATTTTCTTGGTTGCTCACGAAGAAATCATCAAAAATAGAATTTAAGGAACAAGAGGAGGAGCTTGCGTTACGTTCTTTTCGTCATATTAACTACATAGATTCGGCCGCTAATACAGCTTACAAAAAGATTGAGAGGTATTTAAAAGATTCAGAAGTATTAGATACAAACGCACGGTTGATTTTAAATAGTGCCATGGATCAGATTAAATATATTCAAGGTGGCATTAGCACATGTAAAATGGATTGGCATGATATGCTTTCTGTAGTAGAGAAAGAGCATTATAAAAATACATCTCCGGATACTGGTGAAGAGGATGAAGACTATGGAACTATAAATGTCATATTTCCTTTTTCGGAATATAATCAGGAAGATGTTTAAAGATGGAAGTAAGTAATACCCCAAAGTTGGTCGCTTTGGGGTATATGTTTGTTTTTTCATTCTGTCATCGTGATTTATTGCATAGAAGGAATGTCAGGCGTGCTTTATCCTAACAATCCTAATTTATCTAAATCAGCAATATTAAACAAGATATTAGTGCCGTCTGATTTATATCTGACATCAGAACCATAAATTATATCTGTTTCCATTACGTCAGGAATATCGTTAATGTTGGTAGACTTCACAGTACCGCTTATGGAATTTTCAGAAGAGGCACCCGAAATATGAATGCTATTTTTAAAATATGAAAAGGTCAATTTGAAATATGACTCAATATCTTTAGCGCTCATCCATTCGGGGGTAACTGTTATTTCGCAAGTGTGTTCATAGATATAAGAACCAATTTCAAAACTTGCAGTGATTGTTGCCGTTCCTGTTGATATTGCGGTTACCTCGCCAGAAGAAGAAACAGCGGCTACATTATTGTTGGACGATTTCCATTGTATTGAATTCTTTGTACCGGTTATTTTTAAGCTAAATGTTTGTCCGGTGTATAAAGTTTTCTTTTCTGCATTAATTTCGGTATAGTCGATACTGTCATATCTATCCTTTTTCTTTTCTGGTGATACATCTTTATTATAAACAATATTTTCTTTGTCGGAAAAGACAGTTACCTTCGCCGTATATTTTTTCTTTCCAACTTTTGCGATTATCTTGCAAGTGCCGGGCTTTTTACCAACTACGACCCCTTTTTTGGAAACCGTTGCAATTTTTTTGTTAGATGATTTCCATGTTACCTTTTTACTGGTTTTGTAGCCTTTTACATATAATTTGAATTTCTCACCCTTTATGATTTTGTAGGATACGGTTGTTTTAAATGTGAGTTGTTTTGTTACCGCTTGACATGGTATAGAGAATAGCAAGCAATACACGAAAATAATAGTAGCAATTATTGTTTTTTTCATAGTGATACCTCCAAGATTAAATTATTCATGCATGTTTTGCATTTTTTAATAGAATACTAGCATATATTACGTGGCGAGTCAATAAACTAAAGGCATTAAAAAACTCCACTATAGTTCTAACTCATTTAAAAATATTACGGATGGAGTAATACTCATCCATCCACTCAATAACGCGCTCGATCAGTGAGGCGAACGGACCATCAATGAGCGGTTCTGTGATGCTCAGGATCTCCACGTTATTTTTCCGGAGGAGGGATTTGTAAACGATGTTTTCCTCCTAGTTCCGGGCAAATCGGCTGTATTTCCAGACAAGTATGTAATCGTAGGGATGCTCCTGTCATTTCGCCAGTGAGATCATTTCCTGAAATTGCGGATGTTTTTCAGCATTCCGGCCGCTGATACCATTGTCCTCATAGAAATCGGTGATCAGGATGCCGTTCTTCTTTGCATACTTTTTCAGTTCCCGCTTCTGGGCAGCAGGAGAGAGTTCTTCCTGCCGATCCGTGCTGACGCGGATATAAGTGGCAGCAGTTTTCATAGAATTTTTCATGTTAAAGCCTCACTTTTGGTAAAAAAGGGTATAAAAATACCCCTGATTATTTGCGTTTTATAATCAGAGATGATATAATGTGATTGTGTGTTGGTTATATCATCTCATCTAGTTACAGATGGTTTGGTGTAAATGATATCAGGGCTCCCGGTGGTGCGGGAGCCCAATTATATAATAGATTGTTTTATAATTGTATGAAAAACTAAATATCAAGGAGTTGTTTTTTCTTTGTATCAAAATCTTCTTGAGAAATTACGCCCTTATCTAGTAATTCTTTTATTTTTTTTAACTCTTCATATGAATCAGAGTTAGAAGAGGGTTGTTGGTTTATCGTAGTTTTTGTTTTGACAACAAGGTTTTGAACGGGTCTTGAATTAGTACTTTTACTAAAGGCAGTTATCATTTTTCTTGCGTTAATTGATGAGAGTGCTATTTCTTCAAATTGAATGTAAGTGAGTTCATCATTTTTTTATATGTAATAACTAAATAATTAGTGACGCCAAAAGTTGTTTTTTTCTTCTTTTTTGCTCTACCACCTATCATTGCGCCAACTGGACCAAAAAGAAGTGCTCCGCCAATGCTGGATACGTATTGTTCTTGTGTATTTATTTCTTTATCAGTTTTTATACTTATGTCCAGTGTTTCATCCATGGGTAAATTAAAATTTAGTCTGTTTGCATTAATCTCCATAGCATCATTTGAGTAGCGTATCTTACACACAGTCCCATCTGCAATCGGTAAACCATATATATGCTTCATTTTGCAATCGATTTGTTTATGAGTGGAAGTGTCTCTGTCCATTCGTATACACATAATGAGTAAAATTGTAGAAATAATTGTGATAGGTATTGCTAGTTCTCGGTTTCAGATATCATATTTATCCCGTATACTATGGCAAAAAAACAGAAAACAACGCATATTTTAATTTTAGCTCGTTTTTTCATAAGATTATCTCCAAAATGTAGAATGCATTCTATAGTTAAGTGTGTACTCATATTATAATGAAACTATAATACTTGAAAAAATATGTGTTTGTCAACGTAGAAAGACACAAAAGTACAATATCACACAAGAAAATCATAGGTGAAAAACATTTTGGATATGAAAGAAACATGAATGTTACATTTTTGTTCCGAAAGAATTTCTAAAACATGCCTATTGCACCGCTATAGAACCTATAAGTAGAATGATTATAGGAGGTGCGAATATGATTAGAATAGCAGTATGTGATGATGTTCCATGTGCAGCAAAAACAATAAAGGATTTGTTGATTATATATAATTTTGGAGAGGGACTTGAGATTGATTGCTTCGAGCATGGATCACAACTATACACTCAGTTTATTAAAAAAAGGTACGATATTTTGATTACGGATATAGAGCTAACGCCGGATGGTTATTCGAGTGAGTTATTAAAAAACGGTATGTTGCTGGCAGATGAAATTAAAGAAATGTATCCTGAAGTCATAGTAATATTTCTTTCAAGATTTTCCTATGAAAAAGAACTTCTAAGGCATGAGCCATTTGGGTTTATCGATAAACCCAACCTCGGGAATGATAAAAGGATAACAGACATTGTTGAAAAAGCAATAAGAAAGCTAAGAAACAGGGCAGAGCGCGAGACAGTGTTTTGGTTCAAAACGAAAGGTGTTTCACTTGGAAAGGCAATCAAGGAAATTGTGTATTTTGAATCGAACCGCCCAAGAATAAGGCTGGTAACTATTGATGATGAATTTATTTTTCGGGGGCGCTTAGATCAGGTTCAAGAAAAAATTGAAAAAAGTGCCGAAAATTTTATACGTGTAAATAAGAGTTATTACATAAATATACGCTGTATAAAAGGCTATACATCAAAAGAAATCACTATGATAAACGACGCAGTCATTCCGATATCAAGAAAATATCTGGAAGAGTTCAGGAAAAAAATAAATGATTTGTGTTAATTTGTTCGCGAAACGTGTTAAAACGTTCACCCCTCTTTCAATCGTGTAAAGATTTGTGTAGAATAAATGCATCAAAAAACGAAAATCACTAACAGAGAGGGGATTGTACCATGGACAAAAAGGATTATGAGAACACAAGTGAGGATTTGCGACCGAATTACAGGGATCAGATTATTGAAATGGTGGTGGAAATTAAGAAACCTGAATTTTTGGAATTTCTTTACCAATTACTGCAATCATTCAAAAAGAAATGGGGCATTTAATGCCCCTCTTTTTCATACCAATAGGTCGTATTATCGTATATAGTCTGTTTATGCTCATTATTTAAACACATTAATTTTTTAATATGTTCTAATAAATCGCCATCAGCCAATATGTCTGGTATCAAATCTGAGTTTTCTTTGTTCAAATTGTTATCCCAACCCATCAAACACGATTCCGAAACATTAAGAACGTGGGCTATTTCCTCAATTTTGTTTGAAGGAATATTTGTTACTATGTTTTTCTCATATTTGTATAAATTCTGTTTTGGAATGCCAATTTTTTCCGCTAATTCTGTTTGGGAAATGCCTAGTTCCTCCCGTTTCTTACGTATTCTATCACCAACTGTCATATTGGCTTTCCCTCCTTTTTCTATCGGTAACTTTATTATACCACAAAAAAGTTACAAGTCAAGGAAAAAATAACTTGACAAGTTACAAAACGGTGATATAATAAGAGTAACCCAAAAAGTTACTACGAGATAGAAAGGAGAGATTTACATGGTAAATACAGCAGAGCTTCGTGGGGTTATAGCAAAAAACGGAAAGACGCAATCAGATGTTGCTAAAATACTGAATATCACGCCAAAGACTTTCTATATGCGTATGAAAAAAGGCGTGTTTGGAAGTGATGAGATACAGGTAATGATTGACGAGTTACATATTGAAAACCCGATGGATATTTTTTTTGCAAGACAGTAACGTAAAAAGTTACTACAAGACAGAAAAAAGGAGAATAACAAAACATGAAAGATTTAATGGAAATGTCTTATGAAATTTTAAAGACAGTAAAAGGTGATTTGGAACAGCGAAAAACGTTTGTTGAGCAATTCCTACAAGAAATTGCAAAAGAAGAAAGTGCGGATATCGCACCGCACTTTACATGTTCATTTGATGTAATCAAACGTGAATATGTTGTAACACTAAAGATTCCTACTGCAATCGACAAATTCCACTCCGGCGGGGGTGATCCGAAAAAGGAAGAGACGGAAGACGGAGTTGCAATGACGCAACCACAAAATTCAAAAACGAACAACACGTTAACCGATAACGAAAAAATAAAATGCACAGTCAAGTGGTTAAATACTCTTTACCGGGCATGGCCCACGGGAGAAGGGGTAGTAATTCCTTGTGGGGAGTGCAAATATCATCAAAGTGATTTTAATGAAGATGTTCCACCACCGGCAAATAACTAAAGTGTTGAATTTTGTAGCAAAAAAACATCTTTTAGTGTTATCTGTGCCCTTAGTATAGGGATTCACCAGAGGATGAAGGAAAAATCAATGAAAAGAAAGGAAGGAGGTACGGAAGGTGTTTTTAACAGATCAGGAACTTGACGAAATTGAGAAATATGCAGACAAAAAGAAGAAAGCAGACATATTGCTCATAGTTCAGACATTAAGGGAAGTAAGGGAGATGAAAGCATTATTGGAAGCACATAAGGATGCCAGTAACTGCTGCAATAGCAGCTCCGACTGCAAAGTATACACTACAGAATGAGTAGTAAACCTTAGTGAACTGGAGAATTATGTAGAAAAGTCATATTTATCCGTTATATCGTTAATAAAAAGAATCGAAAATGGAGAAGTATTGACAGTTTCGGAAATGAAAAAGCATTTGGATAAGATCAGTGAGGAATTAGAAAGAACATATAATTTTGAAATCCATTTAGAGAGACGACCAGCTTTTTTCAATAAAAGGAAGGTGAGGAAGATGCAGCAAAACGAAAAGGCGGTGGCTGAGTTGCCACGTAAGCCGCCGGGGCAGGAGATTTTTTAACGATGAAGAGAATTTCAAATTAAAGAAGCACTTCAAAAACGGCTTTCAGAAATTGGGAGCAATGTAAGGAGAACAGAAAAGATGGAAAAGATCGATGAAGTAATCGGAGAATTGTGTGACTACATTAAGTCAATGAAGAATAATGAAGATTGCAATTAGATTGAGAAGAGCGAAAGAATTGCACAAACCACGCAGGATTTAGCAGAACTCATGAATGCAAAAGCTAGCGTGGAATCAGCAAAAAGATATTCAGCTTTGAGTAAGTCTTTTCGTATTTCCACTAAGCCGTCACAAGTTCCTTGCTTGACTGTTGTCGAAGCCTGTGAGGATATGTTACAGCAAATTAGTGAAGGTAGTCAAGACAATATAGGGTGGAAATGAACGGAGAAATCAGCACCAGAGTACCCAGATTAAGTTATATCAAATAACCAACACACCAAATACCAACACACTCATATAGTAAAGAAAAGGGGCAGAAAGGGGAGAAGGACAGGTGACGATTGAAAACTATATCCGTATAGACGGGGAATATAAACGCCAGGAAGACATACCAAAGGAACAGATGAAGGAGATAAGTGAAACGTTGCTGCTCCGTATGGCGAAAGCATTCGGGTACGAAGCAGTTTCGGAGGAAACCGGGGCGGTTGACCCATAGAAGGAGGACACATAATGCGGAACAAACGTACAAAAAAGAAGAGGTATGGGAAATACGGGGATGCCGCACTATTGGCTGTCATGTTGTTTTTATCACTGGAGGTTTTTTTCTTGGACTGGAACAACATTCGGGAGGCGGAAGCGGTGATGGAGCAGCAGAACACACAGCGGGTGTCCCAAAAGAGTGGAAGAAAGTATTGCGGGCAGCAGGAGGTGGATGTCGTGGAAGAAAGCGGACAGGGACGAAAGGAAACCGTGAAAGATCAGTCAGAAACCGTTCCATACAGATACATAAAGGGCTGCACCCTGTCAAAAAAGGTTCAGCGGGATATATTTGAGATTTGTGCCGGCGCGAACATCTCTTTTGAGCTTGTGATGGCGCTAATAAAACAGGAAAGTGATTTTGATCCGGCATGTGTATCAGATGATGGACAGTCGGTCGGCCTTATGCAGATACAGGAGAAATGGCACCGTGATATCATGGACAAGCTCGGATGCACAGATCTATATGATCCTGTGCAGAACGTCCGTGTCGGTGTGGAGTTGTTAAAAAGGCATTTTGTGAAATATAAGGATGCGGCATATGCGCTGATGGCATATAACGGTGGACAGGCTTATGCGGACCGGCAGGTCAGGGAAGAGAATATATCCGCTTATGCGGCATGTATACTGGAGCAGGCAGCAGAATATGAAAGGAGGAATGAGCTTTGAAGGAAGGATTCTACGAAGATGGAGTGACCCGCATCACAGATTCATTTTACACATGTATCTGCCCAGACGGACATAAACACTGGGAGATCACCTATAGGAAAGTATGTTCGGACTGCGGGAAAAAGCTGGTGTTGTGCATGCCGTCTGACCGGTATGCACAACAGATAAAAAAAGAAGCAGTCAGCTGACGCTGACCGCCCCCAAACGATGTTACATACAAAACTAATCCTTTTTTAGTATAGCATATCCGGGGCGGAAAAACAAGGGGAAAAGCTTGAAAACACGCTGAATCCAAAAAAATTTCGAAAGGGGTAATTCCCCTTTCGGGGCTTGATAAGGATATTATTTTTAGGACAAGGGGAAGTGGATATGTCATACATAAAAAAGGTGACGAGAGCCGGAAGGACTCTGATCACAGAGATGCATTATTCCAGCAGATGGAATAAAAAGAACATCGAGCGGGGAGAGAACTGCGGGAAGACGACTGAAGCGCAGGAGAAATGCAATGAGAGGAAGACCAGGAGGGACCTGACGGTACTCCTCAATGCTAACTTTTGTTCCGATGATTACCACCTCGTACTGGACTACCGGCCGGAGGAGCGTCCTGCCACCGTGGAGGAGGCAAAAGAGAACATCCGCACGTTTTTCCGGAAGATGCGGAGGATGTATCGGAAGGCAGGGATCGTTTTCCAGTATGTGGAGGCGTGTGAGTTCGGAAAAAAAGGAGGGCTACACCATCACCTGATCATAAAAGGGGGAGTCTCCACGGCGGACATTGCCAGGAAGTGGCCGTTTGGGAGAAGCCACTTCAACCAGCTGGACGACACCGGCGAGTATTCAAGACTGGCATCCTATATACTGAAAAACCGGAAGTACTGGAAAGAGTCCGGGGGAACCGGAAAACAGTACAGCCGTTCGAGGAACATGGTCATCCCGCAGCCAAAGGTAACTATCGTAAAAACAAGGAATGGCTTTTATGAAAAGCCGAGGGAACGGAAGGGGTGGCGTCTGGCACCGTATACAGAGGAACACGGGGTAACGGGTGACGGGTGGCCGTACATGCGCTACATACTGGTCCGGGATGCGGGAAGTGCATTGCCAGGGCAGAGGGGATACCGGGGAAGCCAAAAGAGAAGTCTGGGAGGAAAGACCAAAGGAAAATCTGTGACACGGGATGGGAAAGGAGGGTGACATGAAGGTAGACATTTATCTGACGACGACGTTTAAAGGCAGCTTCGCATCGGGGACAGGAGCATACGGCATACTGCTTCGGACGATGCGGGGGCAGAGACCGGCCATGAGAGAACATTATGCAGGATGGAGCGGCATATCCATACAGAAGTTAAATGTCCGGGCGGCGGTGGAAGCGCTCTGCTATATGAACGCTCCATGTGACGTGGTGATCCATACGGATAACCAGTATATCAAATACGTCATAGAGAACGGAAACACGAACGGGAAGTTCGTGGAACTGTGGAAGTCATTTTTCGCAGCACGTAACCGGATGAAAAGTGTCCGCGTGGAGCTTGAGTCGGGGCATGAGTATCAGGAATATCTTAAAGGGAAACTTGCGGAAGGGAAATACACGGTGATCAATGACTGACGGAAAGGAGAGAAAGAAGATGGAAGAGAAACTTTTTGAAAAATTTGGGGAATTTGATTCATACGCTGAGATCAATGAGGCGGCGGAGGGACTTCTTCTGGAAGGGGACATAGACAGCCTCCGGGAGCTTGCGAAAGAAAACGGGCTGGAGGAAGAGGCAGAACTCTATATCCAGAAGCAGACGGAAGAACTGTGCGACCCGCTGACGGCGGCACTGGGGAAACTGAAGGTGGAGCGAGAGGAAGAGAACAGCGTGTTCTATGATGACGTGGCGGATTACCTTATGGCAAACTGTGACGACATTGAGTTTGCTATGGCGGTCAGAAAAAATGGCAAACGGATTTCGGAGGCGGCAGAACGGATCTGGCAGGAGGCGAAACGGAATGAAACGACGATCGGCGGACATCGCTGCAATTACTGCGGGCCGATGCGCGGGTACCAGCTCATACGTGAATACTATGCGGGGAGGGGAGAACAGTGAGGAAGCCGAACGTAAAATTCAGGGAGATTCCGGCAGAGGCGGCGGAAGCGATCAGTCGGATAGAAAAAGTACCGAAACTGTACCACGGGATGGAGTATGAATATAGCCGCGTCATATGTCCGGAGACAGACGGCGGGCTTCTCGTCCTGCGCTGGTACAATGTGGAGCTGGCCAGGGAGGGGGAAGAGCAGGACTTCACAGAGGAATACATTACTTATATCGACGTGCCCAGAGAAGAGTGGATGACATATGTATGCCGGGAAGAAAAGTGGAGCAGAGCCTCTATCGAGAATATGGGAGGGCGTTTCTTCCCGTGGAGGCGCGTACTTCTTCTGCATCCGGAAAAGCTGGAGGCATACATGCCGTTTTGCCAGGACATGGAGAAGCAGGAAGTATACGAGCCAATCCGCCGGAATAGTGGCGAAGCCTATATGGAAGCTGTCGTGTGGTGGCAGAACTCAGTGAACAACAGGAAGCTGAAAAGAAAACAGGAACGAAAGGACGAGAGGACAAACCGGCTGATGAGCCAGGCTAAACCACTTTCGGAAGCATTTCTTCGGTGGCATGAAGAAACGGCGATGAAAGACAGCAGATATCTGATCTACATACGGAGCGGAGGGAAAAGGTTCCGTGCATTCTGTACGCACTGCAAGGCATATATAGACATGCCGGCGGAACGGTGCGCCCATAACAGGAAGGGGAAATGTCCGCAATGTGGCAGCAGGATTACCATGAAAAGCTCCGGCCGGGCGAAGCACATCGAGGACGAGGCGTGGACGGAGTATGTGCAGGCGGTGGAAGGCGGGCTGATGATCCGGTTCGTAAAAATGACCAAGATATACGAATGCCATAAAAAGCCGGTAAGGATCGTTGAGGAACCATGCCGGGTCATGATCCTGAAAGGGGAACCACCGGTATGGTACGAAAAAAGGGAAAGTCATACGGTATTTGAAAGTGAGGCAGAGTATCAGCGCAACAGAACAGACGGATGCGCTCACGGGTACAATTTTCCGAGGAAGGATAAGTTCCGCATGGTATACCGGAGGGGGCTGGCACGGGAACTGGAAAAAGCATTTCCGTATCATATGTTCTGGGAATGGTTCAGACGGAGCGGAAAGGATATAAAGCAGTATACGGTCTATGATTATTTTGAGGCATACAGCTGTTTCCCGTTTCTGGAATCATTGGAGAAGACAGGGAAGACGAAACTGGTGAACGAAATAGTCGAAAAACTGTACAGCTGTAAAAAAACATATGAAAGAAAAGCAACCACGGTCTCTGGGATGCTGGGGATCAGCCGGCAGCAGTACCGCAGGCTTTATAATCCATCTCCGCAAGATATAAGCGTGTGCAGGTTCTTAAACAAGCGGGGGATCGTACTGGACGAAATAGAGCTTTACCGGCTGAGGCGGTATGTCGGCGAGTATACTTCGGAAAGAGACCTTGAAACAGTGATGGCGCACACATCACTCCAGAAGTTCATGAGGTATGCAGAAAAGCAGGACAAATACAAGATACGGCATTATTACTATGATTACTTAAAAATGAGTGAGGAACTGGGATATGATTTTAGGGATAAATCTGTTTTATTCCCGAGAAATCTGCAGGAAGCGCATGACACGGCAGTGGAACTGCTGGCGGAAAGAAAAAATAAAAAAAGACAGGCGGAGGAGAAGGAGATAAATAATTCCATCAGCCGGGTGGAAGAAAAGATACGCAGACAGTTTTCTTTTGAGGATGATGTTTTTCTCATACGCCCGGCGAAGACAGGTGCGGAGATCGTGAAGGAAGGGCAGATACAGCATATATGCGTGGGAAGTAATAGAGAATACCGGAAGAGGATGGCAGAGGGAGAACGCTATATCCTGTTCCTGCGTAGAAAAGATGAGCCCAATAATCCGTTTTACACGGTTGAGATAACACCAGATTATAAAATCGTGCAGCGGCACGGAAAATACAATAAAGAGAATCAGGAAGTGGACAGCGTGGATCGATTTTTAAAAAAGTTTGTGGAGGTAAAAGGACATGGCAAAGAGTATCATGCAGAACAATGACAGGGAGTGCTATCTGTGTGGGGCAAACGGGACGGCTGATCCGCTGCACTGGCACCATGTTTTCGGAGGAGCCAACCGGAAACATTCGGAGAAATACGGGTTAAAAGTCAGGCTTTGCGGGCAAAAATGTCACGAGAACGGCCCGGATGCAGTACACAGGAATGCGGCGGTATCAGAGAAACTAAAAGAAGAGGGACAGAGGGCGTTCGAGTCGGTTCATGGAACGCGGGAAGACTTCCGGCGGATCTTCGGGCGGAATTACCTGGCGGACACAGATGGAATGACTGCACAAAAAGAAAGCGGAGACAGAGAGGAAAGGTGACAAGCATGGAACAGCTTATGATACAGATCCATAACATGGAGGACGTCGAGAGGGAGATTGACAAGGCACAGCGGAAAGCATGCACAAGCATCGTGGAAATCGGTTATATCCTGAGGAAAGCGGATGATTCGGAACTGTACAGGGAAAGAGGATTTTCAAGTATTTTTGCGTTTGCGAAAGAAACCTATGGATGGGACCAGTCCCGGACTTCAAGGTTTATGGCGATCAACCGGGAATATAGTGACGGCGGATATTCGACGGTACTGAAAGCACAGTATGAGGGATTCGGGGAGGCGAAGCTGTCAGAAATGCTCCTTCTCCCGGAAGGGATCCGGGAAGAACTGGATCCGGAAATGAAACGGGATGAGATACGGAGCATAAAGAGTGAGTTCAAGGAAGCAGAACAGGAGAGGGAGTCCAGGGAATTTGAGGAGTCATTTGCGCCGGCGCAAATGAAACCGCTGGGAACCCTGCTTGAGAAGTGTATCTTAGATCTTTTCCGTATCGAACAGTTTGCCAGACAGGTTCCTGAACTGTGGGAGTATATGAAGCAGTACAATGAGGGGAATGCGGTAAACGAACAGGATGTTCTCATGGCGGTTAAGCCGAACGGATATGGACATGCACGCGCCGGGAGCTGCATGTGCTTTTTCCGGAAAGATGAAATATCAGTGGTATCAGGACTCAGAAAGGAAAAGTACACTTATGCGGATTTTCTCCGTGTACTGCTGCAGGCATCGGGAGAGGTGGAACTGGACGAGCCGGATAGCTGGTACAGGAATGTATTTGGCGAGGAGTTACCATCATCCAAAACAGAGGTGAAAAACGTCGCAAACAACGAAAGTTCGCTAGCAAAGAGCGATTTAGGCAAGGAAGAGAAAAAAGACGGCGATTTGACCGAAAAGCCATCGGGGGCAGCGGTCCAAAACGATACAAACAAGGAAAGTCTGCCAGCAAAGAGCGATTTGGCAAAAGAAGAGAAAACAGACGGCAATTTGACTGAAAAACCATCAGGGGCAGCAGTCGAAGACACTGCAAACAACGAAAGTCCGCCAGCAAAAATCGATTCAGAGGTAATGGCAGACAAAGTAGACGGGGTATGTCAGTACTGTATCGGCAATAAAGAAATCGAAAGCAATGACAGAGCCATTACAATACACCTTGCCCCGTCAGGGCTGGCGAGGGTGGAGGAGTCTATAGGAAGGACGTTTGGCATTGTGGAGTTTGAGTATTGCCCGAAATGCGGGAAGAAGCTTTTGGATGAAATTAACGAAACTGACGGAATTCAGTGAAACATCGGTTTCTGAGAAGTAAAGATGGAAAAATGAGGGGAGGTGTGTGCCGATGACAATCAGGAAAGAAATTTTAATGCAATGTTCAGACATACGAAAGGAAATAGGTGAGGTGCGCCAGCGGATTAATAAGCTCGAGGCACAAATCGCTAGAATCAGAGAGGAGGGCAATGTCATTGACACCGTAAGAGGCGGGAGAGGGGGCATTGAACATTTCAGGGTGGAGGGATTCCCATACCCAGAGTACAGCAGGAAGAAAACCATACTGTGCATGCGAAAGACAAGACTGGAGGAGTTGGAAACGGAGCTCCTCGAAAAATTAAGCCAGGCGGAGGAATTCATCACGGGAATAGAGGACAGCCGCATGCGGCGGATTGTAAGCATGCGGTGCGTCGAAAATCTGCAGTGGAACAAAATAGCTGACCGGATTGGCGGTGGGAACACGGAAGCCAGTGTCAGGATGGCATTTAACAGGTTTATGGAAAAAAAGTAAAGTTGTTCGATATGTTCGGAAAAAATTTGTTATTATTACAATCAAGGGAAACAGACAAAGTTCCAGAAAGGTACGCCGCTGGGGCAGCAGAGCACCAGCTATAGTATCACATAATGAAGCGGGATCATGAAAGACAGGGATCCCGTTTCCTATTATGTGCGGAAAAACAAAGGTGGTGAGGCCCTTGCCGAAAGGAAAAGATGCACGGGTGGATGAAGCCTTTAAACTATACAGGAAGGGGCTGAAACTCAAAGAAATATCAAAACAGCTGGGAGTGCCAGAGGGGACTGTCAGGAGTTGGAAGAGTCGTTACCAGTGGGAGGGTGTACCAGATGTGGACGCAAAGGGGGCGGGCAAGAATGCAACGTTGCGAAAAAAGAAATGCAACGTTGCAAAAAATAATACGAGGGAAAAGAAAGCCGCTGCTTATGAAGTCAGGGAAGTGATGAAGAATACCAGACTGACGGACAAGCAGCAGCTTTTTTGCATATATTACATCCGGTGCTTCAATGCGACAAAAGCATATCAGAAAGCATACGGTGTCGACTATATGACCGCGAGGGCGCATGGGTATGAAATGTTGTCAAACGTGGTTGTGAAGGAACAGATTGAAAAATTGAAACAGGAACGCCTGAACCGGGAATTTTTCAGCGAGGAGGATGTATTCCAGAAGTATATGGACATCGCGTATGCGGACATCACGGATTATGCGGATTTCGGGATGTCTGGTGATGGGTTTTCCTATGTCAGGCTGAAAGAGGCAGCAGACGTTGATGGAACACTGGTCACAGAAATCTCGCAAGGGGCGAATGGGGTGAAAATCAGACTCGCGGACCGGATGAAGGCACTGCAGTGGCTCGCCGACCACATAAAGAGTGAGGATGATGGGTATACGGATGACGGATTTCTCGATGCCTTGAATGCGACGGCGAGAGAGGACTGGGCGGATGAAACGGATTAGGGCAGTGTTCCGCTTCCGGCCGTTTTCGAAAAAGCAGAGGATGGTCTTGAGCTGGTGGTGCGGGGATTCCCCGGTTAGAAAAAAAGAGGGGATCATCGCTGACGGAGCGATACGTTCTGGGAAGACGGTCAGTATGTCGCTGTCGTTCGTGATGTGGGCAATGTCGACATTTCAAGGGCAGAATTTCGGAATGTGCGGAAAGACGATAGGGTCATTCCGCCGCAACGTGCTGTTTTGGCTGAAGCTGATGCTCCGGTCTCGGGGCTATAAGGTGTCAGACCACCGGAGCGATAATTTGGTCATCATCACAAGGGGGAACACAGAAAATTATTTTTATATATTTGGTGGAAAAGATGAACGTTCGCAGGATCTGATAC
>JAIDME010000095.1 GCA_029050705.1 Acetatifactor sp. | reverse complement strand
CCATTGACGATGTCTGCAGAGAGATCAGCAGTTCTCGCGTACACCACTTTTTATATGAGAAGAACGGCTGCGGCACACCGGGGCACATCCGCATTCCGGAGGCGGAAAAGATGGCGGAGGAGTTGAGCGCCTTTATTGATTCTTTGGGGGATGAAATCTGGATTTAATACGTGCATGGTGCACAGATGGGAGCAGGAATGAATTTGAATTATGAAGCGGCGGTGGCAAACCGCGGAAACCGGGCAAGAATAAAAAAAGTATTTCAACGGGCGCAGCAGGGGGAAAAGCTGACAGTGGGCTTTTTGGGCGGTTCCATTACACAGGGTTCCCTTGCAACGGAGCCGAAACTCTGCTATGCCTACCGTGTGTATGAGTGGTGGTGTAAAACCTTTCCCAATGCGGAGTTCATGTACCTGAACGCGGGGATAGGCGCAACGGACTCTCAGTTTGGCTGCGCCAGGGTCGACAGTGACCTTCTGGCTTACAAGCCGGACTTTGTCATTGTGGAGTTTTCGGTGAATGACAGCTCAACACCCCATTATCTGGAGACCTACGAAGGACTGGTACGCAGAATTTACGGTGCGGAGTGGCAGCCGGCAGTGCTGCTGGTACATAACGTATGTTATGACAATGGTGCGAACGCTCAGCTGATGCACGCGAAAGTAGCGCGGTATTATGAACTGCCCTCTGTCAGTATGCAGAGCTGCATCTATCCGGAGCTTGTTTCCGGAAGGCTGGAAAACCGCACAATTACGCCGGATGATCTGCATCCCAACGA
Source organism: Acetatifactor sp. (assembly GCA_029050705.1). Classification (GTDB taxonomy): domain Bacteria; phylum Bacillota; class Clostridia; order Lachnospirales; family Lachnospiraceae; genus Acetatifactor. The sequence goes on along the minus strand of JAIDME010000095.1, from coordinate 5,487 downwards.
TTTCGGACATGAACTGGTGGCATCTGTCATCACATATTTTCTGGGAAAAATCCTGGGAGATATGGACAATGTGGAAGAGCCGGCGGGACTGAAGGAGGCTCCCATGACAGCTAACGCTTACCAGAATTCCATCCGGTACAGAAATGACAATTCGTCACCCGTTCTGAAGGGTTTTACTCCGGATTCGGCTTCCCAGGAAGTGATCACTGACATCTTCAAAAAAGGCTGGACCGCATCTGAGGAGGGATCATCCATTGTATTTGAGGTGGAGGGCAGCTGTATCGGAGTCCAGTACAGAAAGACCATACAGCTTCCAGCGCCGGTGGCGGAGCTGATTCTGGACGGAGATGAGTCGCACCCCTTTGTACTGGATGCCAATTTTGATGAGACATGGGGCGACAAACTGGTTCTGGATACTGTACTGGAGCACGGTGAGGACAAGCTGCACAAGGTGGAGATTCGTCTGAAGGAAACCCATGAGGATGATAAGCTTCCTTTTTACCTGGTGTCCGTCATTGCAAGCAGGTAATGTAGGTTATCTGTCCGACCGCTTTGTGTTGCCGCTCATATGATGCAAATTTGATGTAGCCCCCTCTTATAATCGGATAATAATACCAGGAATAGCAGAGGGAATTTCAGATGAGAAATTTGAAGCATCATAGTCTATGGAAAATTAAAGCGGCATGCTGCGGTATACTGCTGTGCAGCCTGCTCCTAAGCGGGTGCGGAGGAGCAGAGAAGGATTGGACGAACCCTACGTCCGGTGAGCAGGCAGAAGAAGCCGGAACCATGAACGGAGAATATGCAGAAGAACCCGGGAAATCCGAATTTACAACTGATGGTTTTGCGGAAAAGCCAGGGGAATCCGGTTCTGAGGTACGACAGAGATCATCAGCGGTGCAGGATCAGACAGTAAGGGAGATACTGGAGCGCGTGAAGGTCAATAAAAGCTTTTGGGAAAAGGTTTGGTATCAGGCAGGGCTTGAGGACGGGGACACAGAGGAAATGGTACTGCAGAAGCTGGAACAGTGTGAGACTTTGGAACTGAGCAATTTGCGGAACAGAGACGGAGAGGAAAAGGACGCTTCTTTTTCTCTGGAGGATTTGGTTTATCTCCCTAATCTTAAGACACTTTCGATCGATATTTCCATATGGGGCGTAAGGATTGAGGACTTTAGCCCTATTTCCGGTCTTTCCGGACTGGAGGAACTGTCTGTCAGCTATGAGCGTGAGGAGGAAATCGATTTGTCCTTTCTGGCGGAAATGAAGACGGTGAAAAGGCTTTTCCTTCCGTACTGCAGGCTGGAGAATATTGATTTTCTGGAGGACATGCCGCAGTTGGAGCGCCTCTCCCTGTATCAGGCACCGGTGGAGGATCTGGCAGTGCTGGAAAAGCTGCCGGAGCTGGTGGAACTTTCCGTAGGCGGCAATGCAGGAGCCCGGCACATTGAGGTGATTGGAACGCTGACTAAGATGGAAGATTTGGGGCTGCAGGATTGTGGCATCGAGGACATCAGCTTTCTGAGCGGACTAAAGAAACTTAAAGGTGTGAATTTAAATGACAATTCCGTCACAGACCTGACTCCCCTGGCAGAACTTACGAATCTGGAGCGTCTGGGACTTTCGCGGAACGGGATTCGTGATATATCCCCCATAAGCGGCCTGTATAATCTGTATGACCTGGCACTGGATGGAAATGAAATCAGCGACATATCCGCCCTTCAGGGGCTGAACCGGCTGAACCAGGTGGGACTGTCTGATAATCAGATTAGGGATTTATCACCGTTATCTGATAAAAATGAACTGATATATGCGGCAGTTTACGGCAATCCCTGTGAGGATTTAAGCCCTGTGATACATGTACCCATGCTGTGGCCGGGCCAGGTTATCACAGAAGAGAAAGAGATTTCTGTGGCACAGTGGATAACGGAAAACAGGCCGGATTTGGAGGAATATGTCTGTATTGACTATGGGGAGGGAGATTTAAACCGGGATGGCAGAACTGATGTCGCTTTTGTGGTAGAAGAGAGATATGTTCAGGATGGAAAAATGTACGGCGGTTCGCGTGAAATGATTCTTCTCCTGCAGCAGAAGGATGGCTCCTGGGTTGAACTTGAAACACCCTTTATCATGGAAAGCACGATGGGCGGTATGAGGGGAGATCCCTATTACGGCCTGTATATAGGCGAGGGATACCTGATACTGAAGACTGCATGGGGAAGCAGCGGAGGTACAACGGATACAGAAATTTATACCTGCAGGGACGGAGCACTTTGGCTTGCGGAAGAAACCTGCGTGGAGGATTATAATTTTTCGGCGGGCTATGATGTGACAGTGTTGTATGACGAGGGTTCCACATGGTGCAGATATGCCATTGCCCTGGACGGCTACCGCATGGTCAGACTGGATATGGAGACTTCAGAACATCCGGCGCATAAGGCTTTTCCGCAAGTCTCTCTACATATTTTAGCTTACTATATCTATCCTGAGATGGCGGATACCCGGCTGTCCGCTGTGGAGGCTCTTGAGTTGTTCCGGGAGGCGGTCTGGCCGGAGGCAATCAGGGAAGAACTGTCCTACGAGCCATGGCAGAAGGAGAATTATGAGCAGCTGAAGGGCATTGAACTGCCGGACTATTATTATGTATATTACTATGTGATAGAAGGAGAGGAGAAATATTTTTATTATCAGGGTCTGACTTTCCGGGACGGGACCTGTTATCACCTGATATATGATGCGCAGGGGAACAGGCAGACGCTTTATTATGTAAATGATATGACCGGTGAAATCACCGATAAAATATACTGAACGAATTGTTAAAATAAGAGAATAAGAAAGGCGGAAGATCATGTTTGACAAGGATTTTGTCTGGGGCGTGGCAAGCAGCGCATACCAGGTTGAGGGAACTGACCCGGAGGATGGGAGAGGGAAAAATGTGTGGGATACTTTTGTGGAGGCAGGCAGGATATTTGAGGGACAGAACGCCTACACCTCCTGCGACCATATGCACCGGTACAGGGAGGATTACGCTCTGATGCGCAATCTGGGCATAAAGGCATACCGCTTTTCCATCAGTTGGGCAAGACTCATCCCTGAGGGGGATGGTCCTGTCAACCAAAAGGCTGTGAAGTTGTACAGAGATATGATTCTTTCCATGAAGGAGAACGGTATAACGCCTTATATCACGCTGTTTCACTGGGAATTTCCCCAGGCTCTTCAGGACAGGGGCGGCTGGCTGAATTCGGATGTTATGGAATGGTTTGGTAATTATGCAAAGGTTGTGGCGGAGAATTTCTCTGACCTTTGTCAGGACTTTATCACCATCAACGAGCCTCAATGCGCAGTAGGACTTGGGCATCTGAGCGGTGTTCATGCACCGGGCCTTAAGCTTTCTTACAAGGAGACCTTTCAGATTGCCCACAACCTTCTGAAAGCCCACGGGAAGGCTGTCATCATGCTGCGAAAATATGCAAAGCAGCCTATTCGGGTGGGATATGCGCCTACGGGAGGAGTGGCTTATCCCTACACCGATTCTCCGGAGGATATCGCGGCGGCAAAAAAGGTATACTTCGGGTTTTACAATCCCATGAGCAACTGGACCTGGAATGTGGCGTGGTTTTCCGACCCTGTATTTTTGGGGCATTACCCTGAGGAGGGACTGAAGCAGTTTCGGGAGTATCTGCCGGAGATCACGCAGGAGGATATGGAGCTTATTCACCAGCCCCTTGATTTCATGGGACAGAATATTTACAATGGTTATTACATCAGGGCGGGACAAGACGGGGAGCCTGAGTTTGTCACCAGGGAGCCCGGATTCCCCAAGACAGGGACAGACTGGCCGGTAACTCCGAGAGCTTTTTATTATGGCATTAAGTTTCTGACAGAGCGCTATCCGCTACCCCTCTATATTACGGAAAACGGCATGGGATGCCATGACAACGTAGCACCTGATGGCAGGATTCATGACAATGACAGAATAACATTCCTGGACAGCTACATGGGAGCAATGCAGAAAGCCATAGAGGATGGCGCAAATGTCAAAGGTTATTTCCTGTGGACGTTTTTGGACAACTTCGAGTGGAGCGACGGCTATAAACAGCGCTTCGGTATTGTGTATGTGAATTATCAGACCCAGAAGAGAATCGTGAAGGATTCTGCGTTCTGGTATAAGGAGGTTATCAATAGTATGGGAGGAAATCTTTCCTGCAACAATCCCTGTCAGGATATTCTGTTTCTGAATCCCGTGTTTACTCACAATATATGGGGGGGAAGCAGACTGCGTGAGGACTTCGGATATCCTGTGGAGGGAACGGATATCGGAGAGTGCTGGGGTATCTCCGCCCACCCTAACGGAGAGGGAACCATACGGGATGGTGCCTATGCCGGTGTGAAGCTCTCTGAACTTTGGAAAACCCATCCTGAGATGTTCGGAAACGTGGAGTATGACCGCTTCCCGCTTCTGGTGAAGATTATTGACGCCAAAGACGACTTAAGCATTCAGGTTCATCCTGATGACGCTTATGCGAAGATTCATGAGAACGGTTCTCTGGGCAAGACAGAATGCTGGTATGTTCTGGACTGTCCTCAGGGTGCAGCCCTTGTCATCGGTCACAATGCCGGGACAAAAGAGGAGCTTGCAGACATGATCCATCAGGGACGCTGGAAGGAGTTTATTCGGGAAGTTCCCGTGAAGAAGGGTGATTTTATTCAGATTGACCCCGGCACCGTCCACGCCATCAAGGGCGGGCTGCTGATACTGGAGACCCAGCAGAACAGTGACATTACCTACCGCGTTTATGACTATGACAGGCTTTCCAACGGCAAACCCAGACAGCTTCATGTGGAACAGAGCATAGATGTGATTACCGTTCCCGCAAAATCTGCAGAGGACAGTGTGATGTCTGCGGCAAATCTGCCTGAAAATTGTATAAATGAACTGTACCGCTGCAGCTATTACCGGGTTTCGAAGGTGAATGTAAACGACAAGTTTGTCTTTGAGCCGGATGCACCTTTCCTGCTGGCGACAGTATTGTCGGGTGACGGTATTGTCAACAGTCAGCCGGTAAAGAAAGGGGACCATTTCCTGGTTCCAAATGGCGTAAAACAGCTTGAGTTTACAGGTAAAATGGAGTTGATCGTGTCTAACGTGTAAACGGCTGTTATGCATCCAAAAGAATATACTTGACAATCATCCGAAATCGGACTATATTAGAAAAGTCCGATTTCGGATGATTTCTTTTTGTTGAATTTACAGATTAGGAAAAAGCGGACTTTCCAACATTTTATGTGGTATGAGGAGGCAGGTTTATGAAAACAGAGAGAGAATATCTTTCGGAATATAATGGGCTGATGAAGGAGAATGATGAGCTATATCGTAATGCGGCATAGGCGATGGGGCTTTCCGACTGTGCCTTCTGGATTCTTTTTATCCTGAGGGAACGTGATGCGGAGCTGAGTCTGAGTGACATTTGCTCCGGCATCTGTATT
>JAIDME010000094.1 GCA_029050705.1 Acetatifactor sp. | reverse complement strand
GTTCAGGACCTTTTTCCTGAGTCCGCTGATGGTGCCGGTGGCATCCATTGTGCTGATCTGGCAGGTGCTGTTCCATTACAACGGAGCAGTGAATGAGATCCTGGGGCGTTTTGGGACGGATAAAATTGACTGGATGAAGTCTGAGTATGCGCTTGTGGTGGTGGCCATTCTCTTCCTGTGGAAGAATCTGGGCTATAATATGATCCTGTTCATGGCGGCGCTTGCCAGCATTCCAAAGGATATTCTGGAGGTGGCGACACTGGAGAGCGCAACACCTTTTCAGACTTTCTTTCACATTAAGATCAGGTATCTGTCCTCCACACTGTTGTTTGTGACAATTATGTCACTGATCAGTTCCTTTAAGATTTTCAGAGAGGTATACCTGCTCACGGGAGACTACCCCACGGATACGGTATATATGCTGCAGCACTTTATGAACAACAAATTCCGGAATCTGGATTACCAGACCCTTTCCGCAGCGGCAATTCTGATGTGCCTTGTCATTATTGTAATCATTGGCGTCCTGTTCATTGTTGAGGACCGATTCGGAAAGGATGTGGAAGGATGAAGGGAAAGGAAAGAAAAAAAGCTGTTTCAAGGAAAAAGGTTTTTGCGGTTTCCAGGCTTGCACTGGCGACGATCGTGGCGGCATTTTTTGCAATCCTGTTCCTGATGCCTATTGTACTGACGATTACAAATTCATTTATGAGTGCATCAGAGATTTCTTCAAACTATGGATCAGTCTTTGCAGTAAACAGTAACGGAGGAAAGGTTTACATATCCGAGAAGGTGAATCTGAAATTTGTTCCGGATATGGTTTCCTTCAGCCAGTATGCCACAGTGCTTTTCAAGAGTCCGCAATACTTGCTGAAGTTCTGGAATTCGGTTCTTCTGGTGGGCCCCATCGTGGTGTTTCAGCTGCTGGTGGCGTCCCTGGCCTCTTACGGTTTTGCCAGATACAGGGGAAGGATCAGGGAGATTATCTTCTTTGCCTATATCATACTGATGCAGATGCCCTATCAGGTGACGCTGGTGCCGAACTACCTGGTCAGTGACTGGCTGAATCTGCTGGACACATACTGGGCTATCTGGCTGCCGGGCATCTTTTCGCCCTTTACGGTATTTCTGCTGACAAAGTTTATGCGCCGTATTCCGACATCAGTGATTGAAGCGGCGCAGATAGACGGGGCGGGAGAATGGCAGATATATAAAAAAATCTGTATGCCGCTCTGTAAGGGAGCGATCTGTTCCGCGGCAATTCTGGTGTTTATCGACTACTGGAACATGGTGGAGCAGCCGTTGATTCTGCTGTCGGATGCGGAAAAACATCCTCTGTCCGTCTTCTTAAGTAAGATTAACGCAGGGGAGATCGGACTGGCATTTGCAGTGGCAACGATTTACATGGTGCCCAGTCTGCTGATCTTCCTTTACGGTGAGGATTATCTGGTGAACGGCATCACATACCAGGGCGGTATCAAAGGCTGAGTTTGAGAAGAAGTTCTCGGAATGGTAGTTTTGTGCATAATAAAATTCATATATAAAGTAAGAGAGGGAAAGGAAATGAGTGAGAACGGTAAGAACAAAAGGGAATGGGTGAAAACGGCAGCCATTATATTCTTGTCAGTGATGCTTGTGTTGACATTTTTCGCCAATAGCATAATGAACTATTCCCTTCCGGAAGTGGCCACCAGTTATGTGCAGTCCGGCAGCATTACGGCGAAGATCAGAGGCACCGGTACGGTGGAGAGCGGCGATCCGTACGAAGTGAAGGTCACTGAGTCCAGAAAGGTCTCCAGTGTGGCTGTCTCGGTGGGGCAGATGGTGCAGAAGGGTGATGTGCTCTTTTACCTGGAGGATGCTGAGAGCGAAGAATTGAAAGCCGCCAAGTCAGCGCTGGAAGATGCTCAAAAAAAGTATGAGCTTGCAGTGCTCACAGCCGAGATTTCTTCCTCAAACATTTTTTCCGCAAACGAGAACGTTTCTTCCGAAGTTTATCGCCAGCAGATCACTAACGCTCAGGCGGCGGTACAGAAAGCGGAGAAAGCATACAATGCGGCGGTTGATGCAGTAACGGCGGCTGAGGCGGCAGTTGTCCCCTATCAGCAGCAGGTGGATCAGCTGACCCAGGCGATTTCAGATTACAGGGCACAGGTAAGCTATGAGAGCTCTCCGGATGTTGCAGCCCGGGATGATGCAAGAATCAACAGTGCGCAGGCAGCATATAACTCCGTCTCAGGCGGAGACGCGGCGGCTGCCGAAAAAGCATTAAAGGAGTTGAATGACGCGAAGAACGCCAAGGCAAACAGGCAGACAGCAATTATCAATCTGAATGCGGCGGCGGCGGATATGGAGCTTCAGAAATACGGTTTAGAGAAGAATCTGGCGGCGGCTCAGGCAGTAGTGGCGGAGAAGAAAGCTGCAGTAGAAACGGCCAAAGCGGAATGGGACGAGAAAACGGCGGATTTGAATGAGCTTGTCGGAAATATTGCCAATGTCATTAATCTGGAGCAGATGCTGGATACGATTGCCGCGGCACAGAAGCTTGTAGATGAGTTGAGTGCCAAGTCATATGACGCAACTATAACCGCGGATATTGCAGGAACGGTCACTCAGATTAATGTGACGGCGGGAAACACTACTTCCGCATCCTCGCCCGTGGCGGTGCTGCAGCCGGAAGGAGCAGGCTATACTTTGAGCTTTTCTGTGACCAACGAGCAGGCAAAACGGCTTTCTGTGGGCGACAGGGCGGATCTGGTGAATGCCTGGAGATATGATGATGTGGAAGTGACACTGGCAAGCATCAAGCCGGATAAGAGCGATCCGAGCCAGAGGAAGCTGCTGACTTTTAATGTGACGGGCAATGTCACCGCAGGTCAGACCTTTAATATTTCCGTAGGACAGAAAAGTGCCAACTATGATCTGACTGTTCCCAACAGCGCCATTCGTGAGGACAGCAACGGCAAATTTATCCTGATCGTGGAAGAAAAGTCAAGTCCGCTGGGCAAACGTTATGTTGCCACCCGTGTGGATGTGGAGGTGCTTGCCAGTGACGATACGCAGTCCGCTATCAGCGGTGGTCTGAACGGATATGAATATGTGATCACTACGTCTAACAAGCCTGTGGAAGCCGGCGAACTGGTAAGAATGCCTGACTAAGGCTGGCTGATGATTAATCTTGATGGAAACGAGGCGGGCAATGAGGAAATTAGTATTAAAAATCAGCGGAGGAGTCTCCTTCCTGGTCTTTTTGATCCTGCTCTTTGCGGCGAACAATCTGGGCAGGACGCAGGACTCCCAGACCATGGCGGAGCGGTGGAGTGAGAAAAAGGATGTAGCGCAGATCAGTTGTTTCTTCTCGGTAAATGCCGGAATTACGGAGGACAGGATAAAAGAGTTCGAGCATTCTATTGATTCGGCGCTGTCAGACGCTTCCGTGGTGCAGGAATCGGAAAATCCCGGCGCAAGGCTCTGGGCGGATGCGTACAGTGCGGATGGCAGGATCATGTTGTCCAGTGACAGGTCTCATTTGGAGGCGGATGCCATCGGTATCGGCGGAGATTTTTTCCTGTTTCATCCGCTGAAGCTGCTTTCAGGTTCTTATTTTTCAGGAAATGATCTGATGCAGGACTACTGCATTATCGATCAGGATGCTGCATGGCAGCTGTTCGGCTCCAGCAATGTGGCGGGAATGACGGTTTATATCGGCGGGATTCCCCACATGGTTATCGGCGTGGTAGAGCGGCCTGAGGGAAGGCTGGAGAAAGCTGCAGGGCTGGACGGAACACTTGTCTATGTTTCCTACCAGACTTTGAGCGAGCACGGAAGCTGTAACGGAATCAACCATTATGAGATTGTAATGCCGGACCCGGTCACAGGGTTTGCCGAGAACTTTATCAGAGAAAAGCTCGGAACCTCTGAGAAAGAGACGGAGGTACTGGAAAATACATCCCGCTATTCCTTTCTCTCCAGACTGAAACTGATTCCTGCATTCGGAACCAGGTCCATGAACGGCAGAGCGATCATCTATCCCTATTGGGAAAATATTGCCAGGGGATATGAGGATATTCTGGCGGTGGTTACGTTGTTTGAATTGCTGTTTTTGCTGTATGCGATAGTGCTGGCGCTCGTCTTCTTCGGTATTTGGTGGAAGCATAAGGGTTGGACGCTTAAGGATGTGTGGCTGTATCTGAAGGATAAGGCGGAGCGCCTGGGAGAGAAGCTCAGGGCAAAGCGTCTGGAAAAGAGGAGGAATCCGGAAGGAAGCACGGGTGAAATCCGGAGAAAGCCGAAGAAAAAGGAGAAGGCCGGGAAAAAGGAAAGGGCCAAAAAAAGGGAGGAGAAAGATTTATGAAAAAGGAATTTGTAAAAAAATGCCTGGCATTAGGGCTTGCAATTTTTATGACAGCAGGCCTCAGCGCCTGCGGCGGAGGGGGGAATGAGGCGGATCCTGATCTTGCAAAGGAGAATGTCTACAGACTGCAGGAGATTGAAATGCCTCAGTTATATGAGCCGAACAACGGCTATATGAACGTCCTGGGTTCTTCATACAGAGACGGAAGAGTGAATCTGCTGATCATTGTCAGAGACTGGGGCGCTGAGGTTTACAACGAATATGATTACCGTCTGATTTCCATGAATGAGGATGGGAGTGATCTCAAGATGGTAAACCTTGAGATTCCGGTTTCAGATGACGAGGATGGCTGGGGAGATGTTTGGGATACTCCCGTGGAAGAGCCGCTGGATGTTCCGGAAGCACCGGAAGAGGAAGAAAGCGAAGAAGGAGAGACATCGGAAGGTGAGGAAGAATCTGAGGCAGAGGAGCCGGAGGAAGTTTTGCCTGACGAAGATTATGGGATAGATTCTGGCTATGTCGGCAATAACATTTGGGAGTATACCAACTATAATCGCTTTTCCATGTCGGCGGACGGAACGGTATATGCAATGAAGAACTATCGTATGGAGGACTCTTCAGACCCGGATAATATTATCAGGAAATCGGAAAGCAGTATATGCAGCTGGGATGACAAGGGGAAGATGCGCTGGGATATCAGCATCGGAGAACTGGATGATTACACCTGGATCAACGAAATGCTGGAGGGAGCGGACAATGCGCTGTATCTGATTCTGGCGGTGAACAGTGAGGATTACAGCCAGACAGATTATTACAGGGTGAGATTAGGTTTGGACGGCAGCGTGGGTGAGCGGCAGAAGATTTCCGACGAAAGCCTGCAGGTCATCTCCAACAGTGATCAGACGGTTCCCAGAGGGGACGGCACAGTCTTTATATCCTTCCGTGACGAGGAGGATTGGACTAAGATGTTCTATACCTATTATGATGTGGCGGCGGACACCGTGGGTGAGATCAAGGAATTTCCTTCCTCCATTTCCTGGGCCTATGACTATAACGTAATGATACCGGGCGCTTCCCATGACCTGATTTACACGGGGAACGGCGGCATCTATTACTGGGATCAGGGGAATGAGTCCGGACAGCTTATGGTGAACTACATTAACTCTGACCTGTTCATCCAAAACATCTACGGCATTGTTGAGCTGGATAAGGACTCTTTCCTGGGATTCTTTCAGGAAGATTGGGAGTCCGGCATCAAGGCAGGTATCTTTACCTATGTAAGGCCTGAGGACATTCAGGACAAGAAGGTGCTGGTGATGGCGGGCAACTATATAGACTATGACCTGAAAAAGCGTGTCATTGAGTACAACAGGAATAATCCGGAGTACAGGATTGTCCTGAAGGAGTACAACACCTATAGTTCCTATGATGACAGCATGGCAGGCTTCAACCAGTTGAACAATGACATTATTTCGGGCAATATGCCGGATATTCTGGTGAACAACGTTTATAACAGCCTGCCTATCAGCAACTACATCTCCAAAGGACTGATTGCGGACATTGATAAGCTGATCAAGGAGGATGAGGAACTGTCAAAGGTGGAGTTCATGCAGAATGCCTTTGACGCTTACCGTGTGAAAGGAAAGTTGTATTATATCATCCCTGACTTTGAAATTTACACCGTGATAGCAAAGAAGTCTCTGGTGGGGGACAGGGAGACCTGGACCATGGAGGATATGCAGCAGGTACTTGCGAACATGGGCGGTGAAACCAAGGCGTTCAGCGGTGAAACTACCCAAAAGGATTTTATCAACATGGTGATGCGGTACTGCGGCAATCAGTTTGTGGATGTGTCAACCGGGAAATGTGCCTTTAACACGGATGACTTTATCTCTATGATGGAATA
>JAIDME010000093.1 GCA_029050705.1 Acetatifactor sp. | reverse complement strand
TCCCTGAATATACCGCATGGCCGTCCCCGCAGGCAGCAGTTGCCCCAGAATCCGCATGGTCTCAGGAAAAAAGTTGGAGGGATAGAATACTCCCGCAAGATAAGCCATGGAAATACTACAGATAAACTGGCATATCAGACTGCTGACCACCCCTGTCACCAGCTCATACAGCAAGAACTGCATGGCAGACAACATCAGCGTCACCGGCAGAATCTTAACGAAAAGCTCCCTCAGAGGCTCAGCCCCCATTCCCTCCCACTCCTGTATCTCAATGAAACCGCCGTTCAGGATAATACCAATGGCTAAAAACGCCACAGCAAAGCAGATCAGGTTCATACAGGCAAAGGCCCCATATTCACTCAGCACCTGTCCGGTCGCCCCGATGCCCCGGCTCTTCATCAATTCCGGCAGAGCGCTGCTCCTTCGGACAAGCATAGGACTTCCGTGGATTCCGAGGAGCAGCAGAAAAAACACAAAAAACGCCCCCAGATAATATCCAATTGCCGACAAACCTCCTGATACACCCAGTTCCTCCAGGGTATAAAGACCTGTACGGTTCAGCACAACATCGAACAGTTTCAGATTCATCCGATCCGTCAAGGCCGACACTTCAGCTCCTCTGTCATGATTTCGCATAATTTGCTGCATACCGAATATGGCACTCTGAGATCTGGTCACCAGTACAGATACAATATCTGCCAGTTCCTCTCCCAGAATCCCCTCAAGACCCTTCTGTCCCTCAGAACTCAGGTATGTGATCAATTCGTCATTTCTGCCATATACAATGGAATCCAACAGCCCGTCCGGCACCATCACACAGGCAGACAGCTCTCCTCTGCGAAAACTGCTCAGGGCCTCCTCTTCCTCCATTGGCACCAGCTCCACCATAAACCGGGATTCATCTATAGCCTGCACCACAGAAATGCCAAAGCCCAGATAGCTGTCCGACGAATCTCCCACCATGCCGATCCGAAACCTGTGCTTTCCCTCTGCACTGTCTGCACTGTGCAGAAGCAGCGCCGCACTCAAACCCAGAACCGCAAAGGTGGCAGCCACTGCCACAAGCAGAACGGGAAGAATGCGAAGCATCTTATTCATCTGCATTCCAAAATAAGGCCCAAGTCTTTTCATTGTAAACACCTTGCCAGGCGGTGAATGTCCCCGTCATATTCATAGGGCGACAGAACACCTTCCTTCAGCAGATGGCAGCTTTCACACAGCTCCATATCCTGCATATCATGGGTGGTCATCACCAGGATACCACCCTGCTTTTTATATTGTTCAAAATACTCATAAATCCGCTCTTTACACGCCAGGTCCAGAGCGGCAGATGGCTCATCCAGCAACAGTATCTCAGGCTTCCCCACCACTGCGCAGCCAATGGAAAGCCTTTTTTTCATACCTCCCGACATTTTTCGCACCGTTACCTTCAGGAATTCCGAAATGCCCAGCACCTCCAGTACACCGCCGTTCAACTCGTTTTTCAAAGCCTCTTTGCCGTACCACATGCGCAGGTTGTCCCAGGCCGTCAATTCCTCCACCAGTGTGTCTCCTTGAGGCACATAGCCCACCACCCGGGTCCGGAGACTGCTGCTCAGCAGCAAATCCTCGCCCTGATACAGAAAAGCTCCTCCGTCCGCCTTACGCACCCCTGCAAGGATGGAGAGCAGTGTGGATTTGCCGCAGCCATTGCCGCCCAATATACCCACACAGCTCCCTTCTCCCGTCTTCAAGGAGACGTTTTCCAGTACCTTTTTCTTTCCATATGATTTTTTGATTCCTGCCAGTTCAATACTCATAACGAATCTCGTCACTGTAGATCTCAGTACCGTCCGCTCTGAAGACTACACACCGCACGCCATCCAGCCAAATACCATAGCCGGTCCCAAAACCCTGTAAGAAATCCTCATCCTGAAGAGCGCCTAAAAAGGCATCTGCCATCAGAGAACCTTCCGTTTCTCCAAAAGCATTGTATATCGCTTCATCGGGCAGATAATACTCAAAGACAAGTATGTTTCCGTCTGCCACTGTGTCAACGGTAATGCCCATTGCCGACACACTGTCATTCCAGGATTTCAGTTCACTCTGCCATTCATCCGACTGCAGCAGCTGCTCCAGGGAATTGTCATCATCCCACTGGCTGCCGCCGTAAGTATCGTCACTGTTGTTATGATCATCCCCGTAGTGATCATCTCCATAATGGTCATCTCCATAATGATCGTCACCGTAATGATCGTCACCATAGTGATCGTCGCCATAATGGTCATCTCCATAATCATCATCGTAATGATCGTCACCATAGTGATCATCATCGTAATCATTAAAATAATCGTCAAACAAATAATCGTCATCCAGGCCATACAACCCATCCGGAAGATCTCCGCCCGCCAGGAAACCCGAAATTTCCTCAACCGTATCCACTACCTCATCCGGCAGACCTGCCTTATCCAGCTTCTCAATAAAGTTATCCCAGTCAAGATTCTTCAACCAGTTCTCCAGACCCTCCTCGTCCTCTACAAAGACTGTATTCTTTGCATCCGGAACGCTTACCCCGGAACCATCCCCGGTCTCTGCCGACATGGAAATGCTGACAATATTTTCCCCGTCATTGTTCAGCTCTAATGTAATCTTGTCGGAATTTTCTGCCATCTGGAAATCCAGTGTAACCTCCATATCCGTAAGCATTGTCCCGGAGTCTGCTCCATAGTAGGACATGGATGTGGACAAAAGGCTTGCAATCTGTTTGGACAAAGTCATGGTGATACTGCCGTTCAGATACCCCTTACTCATATCCAGTTCAGAAACCTTCATATCCAGAACGGATATACTGCTGTATTTCAATTCAAAATCACCTGTCAGTTTTTCCCCCGATTTCTTGCCGCTGCCGGTCAGTGCCAATTCACCGCCGTAGCCGGGAGCTGACTGAACAGAGAACTCATAGCCAAATTTGCTGCCCTTTTCAGGTGCCAGTATGCTGATAGTACCATAGGTCTCTCTGTCCTCCACCATTTCCAGCACCCTGCCGACAATCTTACCCTTGCCGTCCACATAAACCTTCATGACAAGCCCGTCATCCAGGTCTTCCAGCTCATCCAGTCTGTCCAGCAGTTCCTCAACCTCCTTTATGAACTCATCCCAGGCTTCCTCCCCATCTATAGACCAGTCCCCGTCTATTGCCTGCAGGCTTTCCACCATACCCACATACAGCTTCTTTAAGTCTTTGTCTTTCGGAATCTCTTTTAAAACCGCTTCCATAATTTTGGACAGACTCTTACCGTCAAAGGTCACCGTAAGTTCCGTACATTTCTGCTGAACTCCTCCGGCCTTAATGGTTTTTGTACTCTTCTCAACATCGCTCACACTGTTCAATGCAAGCTCCATATACTTCTGCAGCAGCTTCTCCACGTCCTTTGTGTCCGGCATAGCCTTCTGCACTGCCGTAAGAGTCTCCTGCATTTCCCCATACATCTCAAGGCTCTCTGTCCACTCGCCGTCGGTAATCTCATCCAGATCAAAGCAGATATAGTCGGCCGTCAGCTCCGGCAGCTGAAGATACATGGTGCCCTTTTCCAAATCCGAAATTGTCTTAAGGGACAAAATGTCAGACTTATTCAAACCAAAAGTAAAATTATACCCCAGCAGGTAATCCTTCAGGGAGTATCCGGCATCCACCGAAAAACCCTTCAGCCATGTAAGGTCAATGTCAGCCATTTCCAGCAATTCCTGCCCGCCTTCACCCAGCTCTACCGCAAATTCGATATCGGTGCTGCGGCCTTTCGTATTCAGTGACTCCGCGATCAGCATATCATAATATGCCCCGCCCATCCTGGCCATCGTTGAAACCGTATTTCTCTCCACATACCGATAGTATTCCTCGGGTGAGGAGAAGGTCCGCCGGAAGAAATCGCCCAGCCCTGCGACGACTGCCACACAAATTGCCACCACAGCCACAACCGCACAGGCCGCAATGATAAACGGCGCTTTTCTCTTTTTAGGCTTCTTGCCGCTGACATCCGGTTTGTCCTCAGGTATCGCAGATGCAATCGGTGCTTCCTGAACTTGCGGCACCGAAAGCGGCACCGGTGCGGCCGATACGGACTCTGCCGCTGCCGGTACCTCAGCTTCCGCCGATACAGACTCTGCCGCTGCTGTTGCCTCAGTTTCGGCCGATACGGACTCTGCCGCTGCCTCCGGCGCTGTCGGTGCTTCGGATGTCGCCGCCGGCTCCATCTCCGGTAACGGAGCACCACATTGCGAACAAAACTTCTCTGATTCCCCTACGGGATTTCCACATCTCTCACAAAACATTTCTTCCCCTCCTGATCAACTCTCACTGCTCTGCTTGTCTGCACACAAAAAACCGTCCTGTGGAAAGCCTATAGCTATTCACAGAACGGTTCTCATCACTATCACTGTGTCTTTCTGCCAAATTTCCTACGTGCGCATACATTCTGTACTTTTTATAAATTATATTTCATGCATGCTGCTTTGTCAAGAAATTTGTCCGCTGAGACTCTCCCGGCTACGGTATTTCTCTTAACGGCATCTGTGCCGCTCTGCCAGGTCTGCTATGGTGACATTGTCGATGACATTGTTCACCGCCTCATACAACTCCTTCCAAACCTCCAGGGTTTCACAGGTATCACACCTCTCGCATTCAGGCGCACCCTCCTCCAGGCAGGCCACAGGCGCCATGTCTCCTTCTGTCAGCCTTAATATCATGCCGACGGTATATTCCCCGGGATCTCTTGCCATACGGTAGCCCCCCTGGGCTCCTCTGACGCTCTTCACATATCCCGCCTTATTCAGCACTGCAATAATCTGTTCCAGGTATTTCTCAGATATACCCTGTCTTCCGGCAATATCCTTCACCTTGATGCATTCTCCCGTGTCATTCAGCGCCAGATCCAGCATGACCCGCACCGCATATCTGCCCTTCGTAGAGATTTTCATACCAGCCTCCCTATTACTTATAAGGAATAACCCCTCCGTTGTATGTATTATTAATATATTCCTTGATCTCGTCGGATTTCAGGACCTCTACCAATGCTTTGATCTTGGCGGAATTCTCATTTCCTTCCTTGACTGCAATAACATTCACATAAGTTGTTGCCGCATCGGATTCCACACTCTCATACAACAGCGCATTTTCTGACACGGTATAGCCTGCCTCCATTGCATAGTTGCCGTTCATGATACCGAAGGTGACATCCTGAAGGGTTCTGGGGATCTGTGCCGCTTCAAGTTCAACGATTTCAATGTTGTAGGGATTGTCTACAATATCCAGCTTAGTTGCTTCCAGACCCGCGCCTTCCTTCAAGGTCAGGTAGCCGTTGTCCTGCAGGAGCAGCAGCGCCCGGGCCTCATTCGTTGTGTCATTGGGAACTGCAATGGTCGCCCCCTGCATATCCGCCAGGTCGGAAGACTTTCCGGGATACAGACCGAAAGGCTCATAGTGAATACCGCCTGCATTTACCAGATGGGTACCCTGTTCCGCGTTGAATGACTCCAGATAAGGAATGTGCTGGAAATAGTTTGCATCAAAGTCTCCGGATTCCACCACATTGTTGGGCTGCACATAATCTGAGAACACCTTGATTTCCAGGGTATATCCCTTTGCCTCCAGCAGGGGCTTCGCCTGCTCAAGAATCTCTGCATGAGGGGTAGCGCTCGCCGCTACTGTGATGGTCTTGTCATCACTCCCTCCGCCGCAGCCTGTGAGCAGTATCGCCGTCAGGGCTGTCGCGCTCAAAAGTGAAACTAATTTCTTCTTCATAATACTTCCTCCTCGTTTTCTGTAATCTGATCTATACTCATCAGCCTCAGTGCACTGTCCGGTTCACCGGCTGCCAAGTATCCCTCGCATCATACCTCTGTTTTCATCGTATTCTTTTGTCCAGTTTTTTGGACAGCTTCGTACCCAGAAACTGCATGACCTGCACCAGCAGCACCAGCAGGATCACTGTCACCCACATAAGGTCTTCCTGACGGCGGTAGTAGCCGTACTGGATGGCAATATCTCCCAGTCCACCGCCGCCCACGATACCGGACATAGCAGAATACCCCAGCACCGTGCCCAACACAATAGTGGCGCCCACCACCAGGGATGTCCTTGCCTCCCCAAGCATTACCTTGAAAATTATAGTGCGTAGATTTGCGCCCATACTCTGAGCCGCCTCGATCACACCCTTATCTACCTCCAGCAGTGAGGACTCAACCATCCTTGCAATAAACGGAGCCGCTGCCAGCACCAGAGGGACAACAGTTGCGCTGGGGCCATAGCCTTTTCCTACGATTGCCCGGGTAAGAGGAAGCACCAGTATCAGCAGAATGAGAAAGGGCACACTCCTCACCACATTGACAATAGTGTCCAGAATTTTGTACACCACCCGGTTGGGCTTCAGTCCTTCCTTTGCAGTAACTACCAGGGCAATCCCCATCGGAAGGCCCAGAACATAGGCCACGGCGGTGGACACCAGCGTCATGTACAGTGTAATGAACAGATTCTCGGCCAGCATCGTCAGCATCACCTTATTCCACATAGGAATCCACCTCCTCTACGATAAGTTTTCTCTCCTTTAAATAATGAATCATTCTGGCTGCAACAGTCTCATCTTCCGGCAGCTGCAGGATCATCTGCCCGTGAGCAATACCGCCAATGTCCTTAGTATCCGCCAGCAGAATATTCACCGGTGCCTTACATTCCAGCACCATATTGGCGATGACTGGTTCAAAGGAAGAGTTTTCCGTAAAAACAATGCGTATGTACCTCTTTCCTCTCATCTCGCCGGCCTGAGGATTTACCATGAACACCAGCTTCTTTGCCGCAGGGGTTTTGGGAGAGGTAAATACTTCCTCCACCGTGCCGCACTCCGCCAGCTCGCCGTTGTCTATAATTGCCACATGGGAACAGATTTCCTGCACCACGCTCATCTCATGGGTGATAATGACAATGGTAATACCGAAATCCCGGTTAATCTGCTGCAGCAGCTGCAAAATGGACTTTGTGGTGGTGGGGTCAAGGGCACTGGTAGCCTCGTCGCAGAGCAGGATTTTCGGATTATTAGCCAGCGCCCTGGCGATTGCCACCCGCTGCTTCTGCCCGCCTGACAGCTGTGCCGGATAGCTTTTCGCCTTCTCCGCCAGCCCTACGATTTCCAGCAGTTCCATAGCCCGCTTTCTGGCCTCCTGCTTCTTAGCGCCCACAATCTCCATGGGAAAGCACACATTGTCCAGCACGCTCCTCTGCATCAGCAGATTAAAATGCTGAAAAATCATGGCAATCCCCGTTCTGGTCTGTCGAAGTTCCTTTTCGGACATAGCCGAAAGGTCTCTTCCTTCTATCAGAACAGTGCCTGTGGTAGGCCTCTCCAGAAAATTCAGGCAGCGCACCAAAGTGGATTTCCCCGCGCCGCTCATGCCGATGATACCACAGATGTCACCCCGCTCGATCTCCAGAGTAATTCCTTTTAACGCTTCCACCTGGTTATCCTTGCCCACAAAGGTTTTTGTCACATTTTGAATCTGAATAATCGATTCCATGCTTTCTCCCTTTTCAAATCCCTATTATTCCTATAGGATTATCATGAATTGCATGCTATGTTATACCGTTCTTACATGTTTGTCAAGCGGATTTTGGAAAAAAATTGAATATACCTGAAAAAAATGTTATAGTGTATGCTATATTCATATTCCCAAGGAGGATTTGTTCATGGATCAAAACACATACCGGGTTCCCTGTATTTATATAAATAATATTTTCAGAAGCCGGCAAAATTCAGGCCGTACAGAACCTCTGACCGTCTCCGTTCCCGGCTCCAAAAGCATTACCAACCGGGCGCTGCTTCTGGCGACGCTGGCTGAAGGCGAATCTACCCTCCGGGATGTACTCTTCTCCGATGACTCCAGACACTTTTTGAAGTGCATTCAGGATTTGGGATTTGAGACAACCGTAAATGAGGAAAGCAGGATCATTACCTTAAAAGGAATGGGCGGCATCATTCCCGCAAAGGAGGCGGGTCTGTATGTGGGAAGCGCCGGCACCGCCGCCCGATTTCTCACTGCATATCTGGGATTGTCAGAGGGCGTTTATCACATGGATGCCTCAAAGCAGATGAGGAAACGTCCTATGACCCCCTTACTGAACTCTCTGACAGAATTGGGCTGCGAAATAATATACGAAGGAGAGGAAGGACATTTCCCCTTCACCCTGAAAGGACATGGTTTCGGCAGTAATCGGATTACCGTGAATATTGAGGAAAGCAGCCAGTTCATGAGCGGCCTGCTCATCGCCTCCTGCCTGTCAAAGGAAGATTTTCTCGCCGAGACACAAGGCTTCCACGGCAGAGCCTATATAGAAATGACCGTGAAAATGATGCAGCAGTTCGGCGTACAGGCCGCACCACTATACTATTGCGCCGGTGAGGGCGGAAACCACGAATGCTCAGGCTGTGTCAACAGCACCGTGCCTTACGCCTACCACATTAAGGCCGGTCAGCGCTACCGGGCACTGGATTACCGGGTACAGCCGGATGTTTCTGCCGCATGTTACTTTTACGCCATGAGCCCTCTGCTGGGCATTCCGGTACAGGTACGGCATGTGCATAGAGGACAGGATTCTCTTCAGGGCGATATCGCCTTCCTGCATCTTCTGGAGGAGATGGGCTGCAGCATTGAGGACAGACCGGAGGGCGCCCTGCTTCTGCCCCCGGAGGATGGCATTTATCATGGTATCAATGCGGATATGTCCGCTTTTTCGGACCAGGCCATCACCCTGGCTGCCCTGGCTCCCTTTGCGGACGGTCCCACCACCATAAGCGGCATCAGCCACACTCGCCGCCAGGAGAGCGACCGTATGACTGCCATCGTCACGGAACTTGGCAAAATGGGCATTCGCTGTCAGGAGACCGAGGACAGCATAACGATTTATCCGGGAACCCCTTCCCCTTCCGCAGTGGATACCTACGACGACCATCGCATGGCAATGGGCTTTTCACTGATCGGGCTGCGGAGCGACGGAATCGTCATCCGCAATCCCGGCTGCTGCCGGAAAACTTTTGAAAATTATTTTGAAGTGCTGGACAGCGCCATAGCGGAGCTGACATGACGCAACAATTTGAAACAGCCATTTTGCAGTGGAAAATTCTCATGTGTTATGATACACTTAAATCCTATTATTTACAGAAAGGCAGGCATTTGATATGAGCAGAAAAAGAGCAGTTGTCTCCCTGGGACATAACGCATTGGGATACACGACAGAGGCACAGTGGGATGCGGTAAAGGTGACCGCCAGGGCGCTGGCGGATCTGGTGGAGGAAGATTACCAGCTGACCATCACCCACAGCAACGGCCCTCAGGTCAGCATGATCCACAAGGCCATGACCGAACTGCGCCGCATCTATATTGATTACACCCCCGTTCCCATGTGCGTCTGTTCCGCCATGAGCCAGGGCTATGTGGGCTATGACATTCAGAATGCCCTTCGCTCCGAACTTCTGGGACGCGGCATTGCCAAGCCGGTCAGCACCATTCTGACCCAGGTCACCGTAGACCCCTACGATGAGGCCTTTTATGAACCTACAAAGGTTATCGGCAGATACATGTCCGGTGAGGACGCTGAGATAGAGATCAAGAAGGGCAACTATGTGAAGGAATATCCCGGAAAAGGCTTCCGCCGTGTCATTGCCGCACCGAAGCCTATTGACATTGTAGAAATTGAGGCTATTCGCACTCTGGCGGATGCAGACCAGGTGGTTATCGCCTGCGGAGGAGGCGGTATTCCCGTCATCGAGCAGCAGCACAATCTAAAGGGCGCTTCCGCCGTTATCGAGAAGGATGCCATCGCTTCAAGACTGGCTTCCGACCTGTCCTGCGACGAATTGATCATCCTGACCGATGTTCCCTGTGTGTACATGGATTTCGGCAGTGAGAACCAGACGCCTGTTCCCTCCATGACTTCCGCCCAGGCCAGGAAACTGATTGCAGAAGGACAGTTTGAAGCAGGCACCATGCTTCCCAAAATTGAAGGTGCCGTCAACTATCTGGAATCAAAAAAAGATGGCCGGGTTCTGATCACCTCCCTGAAGGAAGTGCGGGAAGCCGTAAAGGGCAGAGCAGGTACTGTCATACAAAATTGAAAATTCCCCGCGGACAGGTCAGTCTGCCATACCGAGAACTGCCAGCAACGCGCCGATAATAATACAGAAATCCGAAAGGTTGAACACAATTTTTCTAAGTCCTTTCCATTTGACACCAAAGCTTAGATAATCAACCACATACTTCCGCTTCAGCCTGTCATATGTGTTGCTGAATGCACCACCCAGCAGCAGCGCCAGGCCGGTGCGGAGCAGGTTGTTGCCCCGGTGTCCCAGACTGATAAAAAACACTACTGTCAGTACCGCAGTCAGCGCCAGTGAAACCACTGCCACCGCCGACTGCTTTTTTTCTCCGGCATTGAGTATCATCCCCCGGTTGTGATGCCTGCGAAGGAGCAGTCTGCCTCCCAGCAGCTCCCTCTCGTTCTTTCCGTTCCCTTTGGCGGGAATATACTTTTCCACTTTGGTTTTAATATACAAATCTCCGAAAAAGATAACTGACACAAGCGTCACAAATCCAATTGCAGCCACCATTTTATGTTCCTCCATTCGTTCATTCAGCCATGCCATTCATAAGATGCCGGCACTAATGCCGACATCTTATTTCATGTCGGGCGTTCGCCCTATAGGATCAGTCATGCAATTTGCCTTTAGAAAGCAAGCTTCCACATACAAATTGCATGATCGATCCTGCATGGCTGAACTGTTAATCATAGTCTACGCTCACCAGGCACAGGCCCTGAGCAGGTGCCGTTGGACCCGCTTTCTGCCTGTCAGGATTTTCCAGAGCGGTTCTTACCTGCTCCGAACTCATGCGCCCGCATCCCACCTCCAGCAGCGTTCCAACCATGATCCTGACCATGTTCTGCAGAAATCCCGTACCATGAACGATAAACCGAATATATCCCCCGTCCCGCTCAATCTCAATTCTGTCTACCCGCCGCACCGTAGATTTCTTCATCCGGGGATTGACACAGAAATTCCGAAAATCATGCTCTCCCTTCAACAGCTCCGCTGCCCCCCGCATCAGCTCCACATCCGGCTTTTCCTCCAGCCTGGTATAATATTTCCTGTCAAAGACGGGCTTCACATCCCCATCAAAGCAGGTATAGCGATAGGTTTTACCGATGGCATTATATCTGGCATGGAATCTGGGAGACGCCTCCCGCACCTCCCGCACCGCAATATCGTCCGGCAGATAGCGGTTCAGATAGTCACGAATTTCCTCCGGCGACAGTTCCGTCTCCAGGTTTGCGTTTGCCGTCATACCTTCTGCGTGAACGCCGCCGTCAGTGCGCCCCGCGCCGATGACCTCCGTCTCCCGCCCGCACATCAGCGTCAGCACGCTCTCCAGCTTACCCTGTATGGTGTTCTGCCCCGGCTGCCTCTGCCAGCCATAGTACCTGGTTCCGTCATATTCGATCAAAAATTTAAAATTCTGCATAGTTCACCTTTATTTCCTATATTTAAAAGTTATACTACCAAAAACAAAAAAAATATTGTATACTTTAGATAAGATATTCTAAATACTTTCTTAAATTCGGAGGATAACATCATGAGCAACGATCAATTTGAAAACCTTGGCCCGCAGGTGAAAGAGCTGCGCATCCAGATGAAGCTGACACAGGCAGAGGTGGCAAACGCCCTGAACGTAACGCCCGGCTACATCAGCAACGTGGAAAACAACAGAACTGCGATGTCTCTTCGCGTGCTGATTTACTACGCACGTCTGATGAACATTACGCTCGACTCCCTGATCGGCAGGATTGCCCCTGACTATAAGCAGACAGCTCTGGACAACGAGCTGATGCAGCTCATATCCAAGATGGATGATGACCAGAAGACCAAGCTGATCAAAACCATCAAGCTGTGGCGCAAATAAGCTTTCAAAAGCTGTGTCCGCCGCCGCTTCCTGAGCTGCCGCCTCCGCCACCGCTGCTGCTTCCGCCGCTGTCACTGTCGGAGCTTTGAGGGTCGTAGTGCTTCGTTTGTCTCAGATGTTCCGCTCCCGGATTTGTCAGGGCATAATGATGCCGCATACCCGACAGCAGCTCATGCCTTTCCGGTACTCGGTTTTTTGCCGCTCTGCGCATCAGAAAATAATTGAACAGCAGGGCAAGGATCACCGCCAAAATCGCATTGCTCACATACTTCATGGGCTGAGCAATGCGTCTTCCGGAAAGCAGTGTCTCTATCTCTCCAAACACTTTTTTTGCACAGCCGTAATAATCTCCCCTGGATGCGTAGCGATAACTGTTGTCCGTGATAGTGTCAGAATAGCTGTTCGTCACCACCAGGCTTATCTCTCCGTCGTTCCTGATCCATATATTTCGCTTGTCCATGTCAATCAAAAAGACTGTACCGCTGTTCTGTCTGAATTTCTCCCTGTAATAGTTTTCAATATACCTCTCCGTGGAAGCAGGATTCTCATCAATACTCTTGAATGCCACATTGCCCCATTTTGTGATTCCTTTCATACATTCCGCCAGAGCCGCTTCCTCCTCATCCGTCAGCAGATCGGCATCATCCTCCAGAATGACTGCATACCCCGTTTCCGAATTCGTGTATAGCACAGCTGCAAAGGCCCTCGTTTCAAAAAGCAGCGACAGCGCAAGAACGACAAGTCCCAACACCGCGCACCTTTTCATTCCCCGTGTGAATCTCATCCCGGCAAAGGCACCGAATTTCTCACGCATTGTCGTCACCCCCCTTTTTGTCAAACTGAGGCAGTCTTCTCATAGCAAGTCTGTTATAATTACCTATCAGATCCTTCAGAAGAAATACCACCGTCAATAGTATCAGCAGCGCGGCTCCGTAATACCATAAATCAGACACCGGATGCCTCAGCTGTATGATACTGCCTGCAAAAACCGCGCCTGCCGAAAACAGGAAGCCCAGCCCGCTGTCCTTCATCTTCTTACATTTTCTGATGCCCGCCACACAGATCCAAACCATAGCGGCAATAATCGCAATCCACAGGAAAAACGTGCCAATACCGGCCCGTGTGCCAACCAGTATAAATACCCCCACTGCTAATATTTGTACTGTTGTCACTATACCTACAACTGATATGGCAGTGGGTTGTCTCTTCACTTTCTTCTGCTTTTGGAGTCCGCCTCCTCCCATTTGCAGGCCACGATCCCCCTCATTGGCCTCTCTGTTGAAAATAGCCGAAAGTTCTCTGTAATAAACAAATGCAGACAGGATGGCAAGCACGGCGCTCACTCCCATCAGCACGGCAGGACGCAGAGTCAGGAACAGATTTAACAGGATAAATACAGGAATCGCCAACAGCAGCGAACCGGCAAAAAATTTCTTTTTATCTATTGGCATATCCGCCACAACTTTCCCTGTCTGACCGTTCACCGCCGCGTACGCAATGCGGTCCCCGTTCCGATACGACATAAACCACACAGGAAACATGACTCTGTCCACACCATCGCAGCTTGTTTTCAGATTGTTCGAAAGCTTCTTTTCATCATCGGGCTGCTCAATCCCATGGCGTTTAAATACCGACTCTTTCGCCAGTTTATCATAAGTCGCACTGTTGGCCAGCTTCTCCGCATCCTCCCGATAAAGCTCCGGGTCCACATCAGCCGTATCGGCATAAAAACCGCTCAAAAAGGCAGGAGTAAACTCCTTTCTGCCCTTGATATAATAGGGCCCCAGCGCCTCGCTGATATTGTCATAAAATGCAGATGAAGCATCGCAGGAAAATCCCTCGTATTCCGCGTCAAGCTCACCGGTCAGGGCATAATAATCCGTATAGACATAATCGCCCTTCCGTTTGACGGTCTTTCCCTCAAGGCTGATGTCACCCTTCTGGCTGACCCTGTAACTCCAGTACGGCATATAAATTCCCCGAAATCCTTCTACAAAATCGGGATTTTTCAGCTCTTTGGGCACAAAGAACGCTTTTTTCATCTTCTGCCCATAGGCCTTCTTACAGTCCTCTTTCGTCTTCTTGAAGGGTATAATAAATCCGGGCCTTTTCTCCCTGCTGATTCGGGACGACAGAATATTGGCTGAGCCGCAATAGCTGCAAAAAGAAGTGACATCATTGTCACCGCCGATCATCTCGCCGCCGCACTGCGGACAGAGAAAAACATTGGTTTCAAAGCTGTCTCCGTCCACCGTGTCCGTCTCCTTATGAATAGCATAAGGGTCAAATCCCGATTCGCAGTGAGCACAACGCAGCTTTTGGGAAGGAATATGAAATTTCAGATTTGCTCCGCAGTTTGGACACTCGTACATTATCGTTTCCTCTCGTTAGAATACCGTAAAGCTTACTTGCTTCCTGTTTCCATGTTCTGCTGAACCTCCGCACTCTGGTTCAGAGGTGTAAAACTATCCCTTTTGTCTGTCCGGAATGGCGCAAGAGGTATGCCGTTTACCCCGTAAACCGCCACATCCCCATAGTTCGTCCAAAGGTATCTGGCGTAAACAGGTCCGGCAACTCCGTTGGCGGAGACGTGAATTCTGTCACCCCGGATTTCCACCACCGCCGGCACATAATTTCCATCCTCCCCCGCAACCTCAAACCCCAGGCTTTCTGCAGGAGGCGCTGTCCTGTCATATCCTGGCCGCTCCGCCGAAGGAGAGATTACTGACACCCGAAATCCTCCGTCTGCATTCTTAAAATGCAGGATCAGTTCCCCGTCCCCACACTCGACATGATCAAACAGAGGCCCCGTGGCATCGGGTACGTTTTCAAATCCATAAGCCAGCTCCAGCGCCTGGCTGCACATTCTCTCCCCCACCGTCCGCTTCATCTTCGGATGAATGTCATTGTAAACGCCCTGGTCGATGATGCAGGTCATGGCCGTGTTCTTTACGGTGTCATACACTCTGTTCTGGGCCTCCCTGATCAGACACCAGTTCTTAAAATCCGGATCCTGCTTATATCGGTGCATGGTAAGCTGTGCAAAGATAAACGGCAGGGAGTCATCCCGCCAATCCTCTCTCCACTGCTCAATCAGGCGGGTAAACAGCTTCCGGTAAAGGTGTGGTAAATGGTCGTCGCTCTCCCCCTGATAGTAGATAAAGCCTTTTAAGGAATAAGGCATCACCCGCTTCAGCATACACTCGTACAACCCTCCCGGGCGGAAGGGATTGCTGCAGCCCATGGGCCCCGGCCACTTGCTCTCGCCTGCAATCTCCAGCACCTCCGACCACTCCATATCCGGATTTTTCGCATAGCAGGCTGCCGCCCTTTTATCAAACTCCGTCTGATAAATGACATAGTCGTCATATTCTTTTCGCTGCTGCTCCTCAGTCTTGCCCGCCACCGCAGCATCATAGATATCCAAATATATCTTCAGTTCCTCATCTCCGGCCATTGCCTCCACGGGCATCCACGCCGACGCGGAGGTTCCGCCCCAGTTGCAGCCGATGATGCCCACCGGCACTTCCAGAGTCTCCTGCAGCTTCGCGCCGAAGAAATAGCCCACTGCCGACCAGCATTTTGTTCCCGGGTCCCCGAAACACTCCCATCCCGTCTTCTCCTCGGACTCCAAAAACTCCTCGTCTATGTATGCCTTCTTCTGCGTATAATAAAAGCGGAGCATGGGATCTGCGGGGCGGTTCAGCGCCTCTTTCTCCGTACAATTCTGCAGTTCATACTCCATGTTAGATTGCCCCCCGGCAAGCCACACTTCCCCAATGGCCAGATTCCGGCGCGCAATCTGTTCACTCCCGCAGGTCACCTGCATGGAATGCTCCACACCCGCCTCCAGGGGCGGCAGTTTGATTTCAAACCTGCCGTTTCGGACATATGCGCTGCCGTGGCTCTCCTGCTCTCCCATACCGCTCAGCCTTTCCCCGCGGATGACCGCCTCCACCCGCTGTCCCTCCGGACCGCTGCCGAATACCGCAATATTCCTGCCCCTCTGCAGGACGCTGTTGTCACTGAAAATCGCTGCCAGTTTAAATTCCATAATAATCCGTTCCTTTCCCGCAAACTAAGCATTCATGTGCCGCTTCAAGGCGCTCCGCCGCACAAGAAAATCGATCGCTTCGCGTTCACACAAAAAGCAACCATAGCATGTATGGCTGCTTTTAAATCCAAGTTTCTTATTTCTGTATATATTGAATTCCACAGGCATTGCACGCGGAAACATAACTGCCATCCTCTTCTCTTACAAACAGCAGTTTACCACAGCTGCTGCAGCTGCGGATACGGATGCCCGCGCCGGTCTGACCCGTAGCCTGTTCCCCGGAAAGCATCTCTGCGGACAAAAACTCCCCCGAAACCGGCTCTTTGGACTGTGGCTGTTTACTGCGCAGTTCTCCTGCACCGGCTGTCGGTTTTCCCTGTGCCGGTCTGACCGGCATGGACTCCGACGCCGTATCCTTCGCCGTTTCTCTCACAGATGTCCGCAGTTCCTCATAATCTTCCTCCAAACCAAACAAAGTGAGCTGACCATCTTCATCAAAATTGTCAAATATCTGAATATCCATGAGTACCTCCCTTTGGATGCTTTTGCCTACAGATAAAGTATATCCTAAATAGTGTCACACTGCAAGTTCCAGCTGTCTCGAATTTCCATAGTTGCATATTGACTCTGGCTCTCCTCTGCTTTATAATAGCAATATTACTAATAGTAATACATGGAGCGACCCAATGGATAACATAATACTCGGACTTTTATTTATGTGCAACAGGACAATCTATCAGCTGAGAGACCGGATCAACAAGGGACTGAACTTAATGTACAGCAGCAGCATGGGCAGCATACAGGCCGCAGTCCGAAAACTCTTAAATGCCGGGTATATCTGCTATGAAGAAACTGTGGAGAGCGGAAAATACAAAAAAACCTATTGTATCACCGAAAACGGAAGAAGGCATTTTCTCGAATGGATCAACGCCCCTATAGAAGAACACGGCATCAAAAGTCCGGAACTGACAAAGGTTTATTTTATGGGCTTTGCAGACAAAGGAAACAGGAAAACAGCTATAGAGGAGCATCTGACATTTCTGCGCGGACAGTATTCCCTGTTAAGCAAAATATGTGAAGAATCAAAGGACATCCGGGTTCCCGAAGAACATAAGGACATATTTCACTATCAGATGATGTCCGCTCTTTACGGCAGGGACCTGATCAAATTTAACATCAGCTGGTTTGAAAGTCTGCTGACCAAAATGAGGGACAATGACTCAGGAAATGAATGAAAGCGTGCAAAGGTGCGCAGGAGGTATCAATATGGAACAATATCACTTAAAAGATTCGCCGGTTGTATATTACATCAGCAGAAACGAACAGACTGAGTGGGTACTTTTTATTCATGCCGCGTTTGTAAATCATCAAATGTTCCGGGCGCAGATCGATCATTTCCGGGACAGGTATAATATACTGACACTTGACATTATCGGCCACGGACTGTCAACCAATACCCAAAAGGGCGACAGCATAAATAAAATGTCGGCCTGGATAAATGATATTTTAAAAGCCGAGCAAATTGAGAACATACACATCGTCGGAGTTTCCTTAGGCGCTGTGCTGGCGCAGGACTTTGCCAATCACTATCCGGAAAAGGTTAAATCCCTGGCATGCTTCGGCGGTTATGACATCAATCATTTTGATTCGAAACTACAGAAAAAAAACGGCACCGCGCAAATGCTTATGATGCTGAAAGCCCTGTTTTCCGTCAAATGGTTTGCAAAATCAAATAAAAAAATATCCGCATACACTCTGCAGGCTCAAAATGATTTTTATGAGATGAATATCCGGTTCCCCAGAAGATCGTTTATGTATCTGGCATCATTGAGCAGCCTGGTAAACGTCTGCCGGCCAAAGCCAAGAACGTACCCTTTGCTGATCGGCTGCGGAGAACACGATATTCCCATGGAACTGGAGGCTGTTGAACTATGGAAAAAAAGCGAGCCGGAATGCGATGTGGCGATTCTGGACAATGCTGGACATTGCGCAAATATGGATGCCCCCCGGGAATTTAATGCAATTTTAGAAGCGTTCTGGGCAAAGGCATAACGCTTTAAAACTCGTTCTCATGTTTTTTGAAAAAATCATAGTACTCCCTGACATTGGCAAGCTCAGTCCATCTCTTCACATCCACCGGTTCCTCGTCCATGTCATATATTTTAGCCCCCCTCATAGCCAACAGGAAGGGAGAATGTGTGGCAATGAGGAACTGGCAGCCGAAGAACCGGGCAGAATCCTCTATAAACCTCACCAGTTCCTGCTGCTTTTCCGGGGACAGGCTATTCTCCGGCTCATCCAGCAGATACAGTCCATTCTCCTGAATCTTCTCCGAGAAATACAGAAAAGCGCTCTCCCCGTTGGAGTGTTCCCGCACATTGTCCATCAGATTGGCCCGTACATACTTTGACTGGGTCTTGCTTCGGGCGGATACTACCTTTTTCAGATGATCATAGTCCTCCATGGACTTCATCTGAAATTTTGAGTATTTCATTTCCAGAAACTCGTCAAACAAATCTTCCCTTTTGGTGGAAATGCCGTCATTCAGGCTCCGCAGATTCAGCATAAAGTCAAACACGTCATCGCTGGTAATGATCCTGCTGTTTCCGGGCAGGGGCTGTTCCGTCTCAAAGGAACACATATCCGTGTAATTTCCAAAGAAATTGGTCCTGTTGAACAAAGTGTCCCGTTCCACTCCCAGTGTCTCCGCAATCACATTCAGGGCGGTTGTCTTGCCGGAGCCGTTGCCGCCGTACAGTATGGTAACCGGCTCAAAATCTATCATCCGAAGCCCATGTCTGGACAGTACCTGAAAGGGATAAAAGGAATCATAGCATGTCCTTTTAATCCCCAGCAGGAAGTCATATTCTCTTTCGACATCAGGAAAGTTAAAACGGGACAAATAAATCATAATGCCTCCTTACTACTTACTCCTCCAGGCTTCCTTTCAGTTTTGCAACCAGCCTTTCAAACCGCTCCTCACCGCGCAGTTCCTCAAAGCAGGCATCTTTTTCCAGGCCCTGGAGGAACACAAGCCGCATCTGACTGCTGACTTTCAGCTGCTCCCGGGAGGGAGCGACTGCCGGTGCAAACAACAGGGAATTAG
Organism: Acetatifactor sp.; assembly: GCA_029050705.1. Taxonomy (GTDB): domain Bacteria; phylum Bacillota; class Clostridia; order Lachnospirales; family Lachnospiraceae; genus Acetatifactor. Next base: position 11,961 of record JAIDME010000093.1, on the reverse strand, counting down.
GTGAATCCATCTGTCCGGACGCCCGCTCCACCAAACGTTCCAGATACCCGTATGCCTCATCCTTCCGCCCGATGCGCAGATAAACCTCGGCAAGCACCCCTGCCCCCATGCCGCCTCCGACACCGAAAATATCATCCAGCTGCTCAAAAATCCTGCATATCTCTATACATCTTTCTTCATCCGGCATCATGTCCTCGCCCAGCATACATATGAGACAGGTCCGCACCTCCCCTGTCAGGGCATACAGCCTCCTCTGCACCACGGCCAGCGCTTCATTCCTGTCTCCCTTCTTCAGATACAGCCGCGCCCAGAGCATGGTAAAATCCGCCGTGTTCGTCAGTGTCTCCTTTAACAGTGCCTCCGCCTTTTCCAGTTCGTTCTCCGCCAGAGCAAATGACACCAGCATGGAAACAGAATGCAGATAATAAGCCGGATTGCCGTCGTCATGTATAGCCTGCACCAGCTCCTTTTTCAGGGCAGTCCACCGCTCCTTGTCTGTCTCACTGCACGCCGGATCGCTCATCTCAAAAAACGACAGTGCCGCCGTTGCACTGAATTTCAGAGGAATATCGGAGGGATATGTGTGCAGCAGACACATCAGCTTTTCCTCCGCCTCTGTCACTCTGCCTTCTCTTGCCAGCCCTATGATATCAGTCATATGCCGGCTTAAATCCGTTTCCGACAGTTCCTCCTCAAAGGCAAGCAGGAAATCTACATCTGTTCCCAGCACCCGCGCCAGGGGACAGAGCAGAGTAATATCGGGATAGGAACTGTCCGTCTCCCATTTGCTCACCGCAGGCGCAGACACCCCCAGCGCTGCTGCCAGCTGCTCCTGAGTCATTCCCTTCTTTTTTCTCAGCTCTGTTATTTTCAAACCTATTTTCAAATCCATCTCTCCACACCTTTCCCTTTCACACTTTATAGCCATTCGGATTCACACATAGCATTGCACTTGGCTCATTGCTCAGCGAGCAATGTTTGCTCGCGGAAATAAACTCCGAACGGTCTTCACATTACGCCGGCGTCAATGTAAGTATAGGGTAAGCTTACTGCCTCCGCAATGGAGGGACATTCAACCGTAGAGAAGATTTTATTAACCATCAGTTATAATTTTGCTCAAGCCACCCGGCAACCCCATCCTCGTCATTGGATCCTATGATTGCGGTGGCCTTTTTCTTCAGTTCCTCATGAGCGTTTCTGACTGCATAGCTTTCGTCGGCAATTTCAAACATATCAATATCATTTTTTCCGTCGCCGAATACAATCAACCGGTCACAGCCCAGCATCTCCTTCAGCTGTGTAATTGCATTTGCTTTTGTCGCCGCCCTGGGCATGATCTCAAGCCACTGCTCCTTTGTATAGATATCCTTCTGATAAACACAGTGATACGAATCTCTGTACTTTTCGTACAGCGGCTCCAGCTTTTCGGGTTCGTCGATGCAGGTAATATAAAAAATCTCCCCCTCTTTCAATGCTTCCGGCGTTAAAACAGCGTTCGTCCTGATGTCGCCCTTCCTGCTGTCAAGAAAGGAAATCATGCCTCCCGTGCATTTCTCCGGAACAAAGGAAAATTTTTCTCTGCCCTCAATGTAGGCATATACAATGGGGTATATTTCATTTTGAAACAACTCGTCCAGTATCTCCAGGACAGTCTTGTCAAAATAATTTGCCGCCAGTATTTCTTCCGTGGCATTATCTATGATAAATGCTCCGTTATATACGATCAGAGGGATATGCGCGCATATCCCCCTTGTCACCTTTTTTGCGGTTACCAAAGACCTTGCCGTGGCATACGAGAAGATCATGCCCTTTTCCGTCAGACTGTTTATGACATCATTGGTGTATTCTGATGTAATCTCATTGCTTCTCAGCAGTGTGCCGTCTAAATCAGATACATACAGTTTTTTCATGTTTATACCTCTTGCGTGTTCTGGCATGCATACTAATCACCACGTTCTTTTTCAGTCTGCCAGGCAGGACCGCACTTTACGGGCATTCCCTCTCCAACGTTTCGTACACTCTCAGAATCTCGCCCACGCTCCATGCCTGTGCAAAGCAGCCCTTGGAGGAGACCGGGTGTCCGCCGTCATAGATTTCCGGCAGTTGTCCGATACAACCCTCCCGCAGGGACGCTGCTATGCTCTCAAGCTGCGATCTGACGTGATTCTTTGCCTCTTCCGAATATTCGTTTACCTTCAGATATGCAAGGTAATAACCTCCCAGAGGATATGTCCACACTGTGCCCTGATGATAGGCAAGGTCCCGTTTCAGCTGCTCCCCGCCGTAAAAGGGCTGAAACTCCGGGTCTGCCGGATCAAGCGTCCGCAATCCCAGGGGTGTGTACAATTTTCGGAACACTGTTTCCACCACCTGCTTTTCCCTGTCTCTGTCCAGGAGCGAGAATGGAAGGGATACAGCCCATATCTGGTTGCAGCGGATCTGCGTGTCCGGACACACTGCCCTTTTCGTTGTTCCTGCTCCGATTTCCGGCCCTTCTCCGACGGCCTGTCCGCCGATGCATGCTTCCGAACCGTCTTCGGCACCGTTGGCCTTCCCATCACCGGACAGCACATCCTTCAGACATCCGGCCTTCTCATTCCAAAACTTCTCCCGAAAGCTTTCCCTTGTCCGCTCCGCCATAGCTCCGTAATCCGTTCCATCCTCCGGAATCTCTCCCTTTAACTTTTTTCGGAAAAAGTCCATGATGCATAGCGCATTATACCAGTAAGCATTGATCTCCACCGGCTTCCCATGGCGCGGAGTAGGCAGAATGTCTCCGATACGAACATCCATCCATGTCACCTGATCATACCCTTCCCCCGCCCGAAGCAGGCCATCCTCTTCCATAGCGATATTATAATCCGTTCCCCGCCTGTACCAGTCGATAATCTCCCGCATCACCGCCCATGCTCCCGTTACAAACGCCTTGTCCCGGGTTCGCAGGAAATATTCGTACACGGCAATGATAAACAGCAGTGCTGCATCCACCGTATTGTAACGAGGTTCCTGCTTCCCCTCAGGAAACAGGTTCGGCATCAGCCCTTTTTTGCAGTACATCATAAAGGTTCTCAAAATGCTTTCCGCTACTTCATACTGTTTCACCGACAGGCAGCAGCCGGACAGAGCAATCATAGTGTCCCTTCCCCAGTCTTCAAAAAAAGGGTATCCCGCCAATATAGTCTGCTTGTCCGTAGATGCACGGTAGGAAACAAACTGATCCGCAGCCACGGCAAGCGACTGGGCTGTCTCGTCCGCGAATCCCGCCCGCTTTCTCAGACTGTCCCTGTATTGGGTCAGGCATTCCGCCATCCGAAGGGTTCCCCCCGCTCCTGACCGCATACTCCAACGCCCGGTTATGGGAGCCGTGCCATATGTTATCTCTCCCATTACTCTTTGTCCCGGCAGCACCTTAAACATAACAGTGTGATTTACCGCCGTACAGCCGGTTTCTCCCCTGCCATCACAGGCGTCACTTGCATAATATAAATCCGTCTGGAATTTTAAGAGCGTCTGTGACAGGATTCCATTGGTCTCAAAATAAAGAGTCTGTCCGTTAGAGCGTATGCGCCCTCTTGTATACCCCTTCTGTCCCTCCGGTCCCGAACAGCTTTCCGCAGTAAACGTGAAATTCTGCCTTTGTGACAGCCTTACCCCCTTAGGTACAAACTCCAGCTGAGGAATCACCTCCAACGCCGCCTTGTCTGCTGAACGGTTCCATATCTCATAGGAAACGCCCACTGTGTTCTCATTTGGCACCAGAACCACGGTCTTCGTGATTTCAATACCCCCCAGTTCATAACGCCAGACCGGATAATCCTCATAAGAAAAAGAAGCCAGAAAGCGATAGCCTGTCTCACGCCTGGAAGGCTCTGTAAATTCCTGAGTAGAAAGATGGGTCTTCTGCTCACCCTGAATCAGTATTTCCTCCATCCTGTGTATCATGTTATAACGGTGATTGGGTGCTTCCTCCGCAGGACAGCTCATGAGCAGAGCATGATCATTTCTGCTGCAGGAACCCGCCATGGTAAGGGACGAAAATCCACCCAGACCGTTGGTCATCAGATAGCAATTTTCCTCTCCTCTCTCCATTGTCTTAAAATCTTGTCTGCCATAAATAAATTTCACTGTCACATCCTCGCGTTTCAATACTTTTTAGTTGTCCAGCCGATGGTATCACACAATCCACCCGCAGTCAACGAAGTCATTTTTGTTTCGAAACTCCACAAAAATTCTTTTCGTTGTGTTTTGTTTGAATTTCTGCTATACTACTCTAAATATGTGAACTGAAATCCGAAGGGAGTTTCGCTATTTCATGGTTACAATAAATGACATTGCATCAAAACTGGGAGTATCAAAAAGCACGGTGTCCAAGGGTCTGAATAACGCCACGGACATCAGTGCGGAGATGCGCAAAAAAATCCTCGAGACTGCGGTCGAACTGGGCTACAACAGCAAACGCCTGATGAACCGGGAAAAGAAACTGTGCATTTTTATTGAAAATATGGATTATCATACCCCGAACCAATTTGGATATGACATCATTCTGGGCTTTCGGCAAATGGCGGAGCCCGATGGCTGGACCGTGGAGGTGGTTCCCATCGACAAGGATTTTCAGCGTGAAATCCCTTATGGTGTTTTCATGATGCAAAACGGTTATCTGGGAGCTTTCATCCTGGGCTTCTCCCTGATCGACCCCTGGATGACGGAATTTCGCACCAGCAAAATTCCCGCCGTCCTCTATGATAACTATATCGGCAGTAATCCCAGGATTGCATCCGTAGGCTGCGACAGTCAGGAAGGCTTCGACCAGGCCGTAAAGCATCTGCTTGACCTGGGCCACAGGAAAATCGGGCTCATCTCCGGACCACTGGAGTCCTACATACTGAAAGCACGATACAACGCCTATATAAACGCTCTATCAAAATATAACCTGGATATCAACGAAGATTATATCGGTCTTGGCTACTTCGTAGCAGAATCCGCCAGAGAACATGTGCAGCGCATGTATAATCTCGGTGTGACGGCTATCATCTGTTCCCATGACATCCGCGCCGTCTCCGCAATCACGGAATGTATGAACCGGGGACTCCGCATTCCGGAGGATCTGAGCATCATCGGTTTCGATGATCTGCCACTGGCCGCTTCCACGGAGCCTCCCCTGACTACCGTGAGGCAGGATCGTCCTGCCCTTGGCAAGGCCGGTTATTACGCCATGTCCTGTCTGTTGAACGATCTGCCTATCGGTTCCATCCTGCTGCGGGCCCCTCTGATCGTCCGCAGTTCTACCGGAACCGCGAGGAAACTTTTTTGACATAATACATTCTTGCTTCGCAGGAGTGCAGCCTTTCCGGGCTGCGCTCCATTTTACTGTCCAAATAATCGGACAGAAAAAGCTCCCTGTACAAATTTACGGTCTCAATTTCACTTTTTTATAGAAGGCGGGGAAAAAATATGTTATTATTACATTATAAGCCCTGACCGGCTGAACTGTTACAAAACGCGCAGAAATGAGGGTAAATATGTACAATAATTATATCTTTGACTTATATGGAACTTTGTCGGACATCCGCACCAACGAAAGCAAGGCCTCTCTGTGGAAGTACATGGCAAGATACATGACTCTGCAGGGTGCTCCCTATTCCGCCCCGGAGCTGCGGAAACGGTACAGAGATTTGATCAATGCCGTGCGTCTGGAGCAATATGAAAAAAACAGAGCGCAATTTCCCGAGTCGGAATCGGAAGAGATCGAAGTAAACCTGTCAGAGGTCTTTTCCCGGCTATACAGCGAAAAGAACATTATCCCTACGCCTCAGCTGCTCGCGGACTGGGCGTTAATGTACCGCACTGTCTCGCTGGACTATGTCCGTCTTTATGACGGTGCGGAAGCATTGCTTAAGGAGCTCCGCCGCCGCGGTAAAAAGGTGTATCTTCTCTCCAACGCACAGCGCCTGTTCACAGAGCCCGAACTGCGCTCCCTGGGAATTTACGACCTGTTTGATGATGTGCTGATTTCCTCGGACATCGGGTTCATGAAGCCTTCCCGACAGTTTTACACCGCGCTGTTAAAGAAACACAGCCTTGACCCCAAAGACTCTGTCATGATTGGAAATGACTGGCAGGCTGATGCCTGGGGTGCTCACAAGAACGGTCTGGCCTGCATGTACATCCACACGGCACAGTCCCCTGAACCGGCGGGCGAGCTTCCCCCCGGCTGCGTGCGCCTGAATACCATTTTGGATGTCTTGCTTTCTGTTTCATGACCGAATTATGTACTTTCACCCCAGTCCGAGCCAATTCTTGAGAGGGTTAACTCCTTTCGCCTTCTCAAGAATGTCATCCCGGTTCTCCCGAACGTATCGGAACAGTTTCGTAATCTCTTCCTCAGAGAATCCCTTCCTCTTGTCAAGAATCGCATCCGGTACGATAAATTCCGCGTACTCCTCTCCCCGCATAAAGCTGATGCGGGCAAATTTACGCCCTTCCTTTGTCAGTATGCCCGAAATAAAGGACTGAATATTTTCCATCCTTACCTCCATGATTCCGCTTAAAATTCAGCAGGCTTTTCACATTGCTTTTACCTGTTCAATATAGTAATCCAGCAAATCATATATCCAATCATTTATGTGAGAAAAACGGAACCCTAAGTTCTCTGCCTTCTCGGTGTTTATACTGTACTCCTTCACTCCATTATAGGGAGCGTCCTCGCCCTGCTCACTGATCATGGCCCTTGCACCTGTCCTTTTTTCCACATGATCAAGAATCTCCCTCACTGAAATTGTACCGTGGGAGCAGCCGTTTATGGCGCCGGTGAGATCCTTATCTGCCAGGAAAGCCATGAACTTTCCTGCCTCATCCGAACGGATAAATCCCATCTGTTCATTCAGGTTGTCAATGTGCATGGGCACCCGCTTCATCGCATGCTCCACATAGAACAGCAGCCTCTTTGTATAGTCTTCCCGCCCCACCACAAAGGGATATCTGACCGCAATCCAGTTCCTGTCCCGATATTGCTGCCAAAGGGCGCATTCTGCCTGTTGTTTCAACTTATTATATGGGTAGTCCGCTCTGGAACACCAGATAAGCTGCCTGTTCAATGCGTCAAAGTCCTCCTCTCTGGTGTCCTTTTTTAAATCATATACGGAGGTGCTGGACATATAAATATATTTTCCGCAGTCCAACACATCCAGGGCATATTTGATATCGTTGGAGCAATAGGCGATCTTATCATACACCACGTCAAATCTCCTGCCCTTTAAGGCGCTTTCCATGGAAACAGGATCCGTGCGCTCCAGCTGTATCCGAGCCACCCGGTCTCCAAAATCGTCCTTCGCCTTCTGCCTGGTGGCAATGGTGATATCATGCCCCCGGCGCAGCAGCTCCTCCACCATCTCTATACCAAAAAACCTTGTTCCGCCCAACACCAATATATTCATAAAGATTCCTTTCCAAATGCCTCTATATCCATACAATCTTCAGCTTACTCATAAATCGGATAATCCCTTCCGGCTCTGACCATCACCGGAATAATGTCTATGGGCGCAGGCACCGTCACCGTCTGCCCGCCTTCATAAACCTTCTTTGTATATGCATCTGTCCAGTCTGTCCCCCCGGGCAGATAAATCTTCCGCTCCACAGCCCCGGCCTCCATCACGGGGGACACCAGAAGGTCAGGTCCGAACATATAGGAGTCCTCCACGCTCCAGCAGCCCTTATCCTCCGGAAAATCATAGAACAGAGGCCGCATCACCGGCGCACCGCTGTCGCTGGCCGCCTTCATGCATTCCCTGATGTAAGGGCGCAGCCTCTCCCGGATAAACAGATATTTAGTTAAAATTGCGTAATTGTCCTCGCCGAAACTCCAGACCTCATTGTCCTGGCCGCTGGTCAGCTGGCGCACACCGTTTCGGAACTCCTGCTCCCTCTCATACCAGGGTGAGCGCTCACCGTGCATACGGAACACAGGACAGAAAGCCCCCCAGGCAAACCAGCGGACCAAAAGCTCCCTGAAGGCAGGATCCTGAATGCTGCCTCCCAGAAACCCGCCGATGTCGGAGGTCCACCATGGAATCCCCGCCATGCTCATGGACAGTCCTGCCTGCAGCTGTTCACGCATGGAACGGAAAGAGGAATGAATGTCCCCCGACCAGGTCAGGACCCCGTATTTCTGGCTTCCGGCCCAGGCGCAGCGCACCAGACTCATGATCTCGGTCTCGCCCTCCGCCTTCAGACCCTCGTAAAAGCCCCGGGCATAGCCAACGGGGTAGGTGTTGGTACACTGCAGCGCAGGCCCCGCATAATAGCGGTAATTGTCAAAATCATAGGGTCCGTACTCCGGCTCCGCCTCATCCAGCCAGAAGCAGCGGATTCCCTTCTTATAATAATTTTCCCTGCAGCGCTCCCAGACAAACCTCTGAGCGCCGGGATGAGTAGCGTCATAAAACACTGTGTTTCCCATCCAGGTCATATGGTTCTGGTTGCCTCTGTCCGCATTCACCAGATAACCCATATCCGCCATTTTGCCAAAATTCTCGCTGCGCTCATCGATGGTAGGCCAGACGGAAACCACCGTCTCAATACCCAGCTCCTTCAGTTCCTTTACCATTCCCTCCGGGTCAGGCCAGTCCAGGGGCTCGAATTTAAAGTCCCCCTGCATGGTCCAGTGGAAAAAGTCGATGACGATTGCATCCATGGGCAATCCCCGCCGCTTGTGCTCCCTTGCCACCGCAAGAAGCTCCTCCTGAGTGCGATAGCGCAGCTTGCACTGCCAGTAACCCATTCCGTACTCCGGCATCATGGGCGTGCGTCCCGTCGCCAGGGAATACTGAGCCTCGATTTCCGCGGGAGTGTCCCCCGCCGTGATAAAGTAATCCAGCTTCTTTGTGCTCTTCGCATGCCACTCCGTCTTGTTCGTGCCAAAGGCGACGCTGCCGATAGCCGGGTTGTTCCAGAAGAAACCATAGCCTCTGCTGGATACATAAAAGGGCACGCTGGCCTGGCTGTTGCGGTGCGCCAGTTCCAGGATGGCTCCCTTTTTATTCATATGCTTCTCCTGATACTGGCCCATGCCGAAGATCATCTCGTCATTAAAGGCCTCGAACCGTGCCGTCAACTCAAAGTCCGTACCTCCCTGCAGAGGCTTAAGCTCTCTAGCATCCACCCGGAGCGGCACGCAATAACGATTGATCCGGTTGCGGTTGCGCCAGTACTCCTCCGTCAAAAGCTCCCCCCTTTGATTATAGAAGGAAATCCAGCCCTCATGAGAAATCTTCACGGTAAGTTTGCCGTTTACCATGGTGGCCCTGGTTCCGGTCTGATGATACTTTGCCCACTCCTCCCCCTGATACCAGGGATCCGTCACATCAACGGTCTCAAAAGTGATTTCAGGTGTCACCTCCCCAACCGGCTCCGTCAGTGCCCAGTCATTGCCGTCCATCACAGGCTGCGCAGTCATCCTGACCCGGACAGAGTTTCTGCCCCAGGGTTCCACCCAAACCTGGGATTTTCCCTCCGCAATGATTATTTTATTTCCCTCCTGATAAATGCGCATTCGCTAGTCCTCCTGTTCACCATATTTTAATCCGTTTGAGCCCGTGGCCAGATAAAATCTGCCAAAGGTCCTGCAGTCGCCGTCAATGCTGTTGATCTCTCCGAACATCTGCCTGTCCGTGTTCAGGCGCTCAAAGGTCCTGCCAGCATCCAGTGTGCGGTAGAAGCCGTACTGTCCGTCTATAATACCGTTGAAGTATATTGCCTTTGCATCCCTGTAATAATCGCCGGAGGGAGTTCCCAGCCCCAGCCCCATGCGGTACACCATGATGCCGGGAGCAGTGAGACGGGTCAGGCTGATGCCGTCCTTTTCCCTGTCATACACCAGCTTCCAGAGTCCTCCCTCTCCCACAGCCAGATAAAACACGCCGCGTTTTCCCGTCTCGCCCCGCACCTCTGTTTTGTTGGCACAGTCTATCAGTCCGAAATTGATCTTAGGGAACTCCACCGGCAGCTCGTATTCCCTGTAAATCTGCCCCCCGTCATGGCTGATATAAAAGTCCGATTCCCCTCCGAAACCGTAAAACAGTTCGCTGTCCACCCTGTCAGAAAAGACCTTTATAATGCCCTCGGCTTTAAGTCTGTCCGTTTTATCGTACACCTTGCAGCAGGAAAAGCTTTTTCCGCCGTCATGACTGACAATCAGCCGCCTGACAGGCAGCTCGATTCCGTCCGCCACAGCCCAGACAATATTCTGTCCGTCGGGAGACATAGCCACCCAGCCGGAATTCACGTTGGGATGCTCAATGCCATGCAGAGCCTCATCCAAATCCTCCGTCAGGCCAAATGGCATAGCCAGACGCTCAAAGGTTCTGCCCTGGTCATTGGACAAGATCAATCCTCCAAAAGTCTTTCCCGTCCAGTTGCCCCTTGGCGTCACTATCAGCCGTTCAGGCCTTTCGTCGGAAAAATCCGCGTTGATACAGGTGATATAACGATTGCCGTCGGCATCCGCAAAGGAATTGCCGCAGGGTCTGTCCAGCTCCTCAAAGGCAAAACCGCCCAAGTCCCCAAGGATATCTATGACCTGCACCCTGCCTCCCGGCATACTGTACACATTCAGATGCACCGTCTCCTCGATGCCGTCGCACCAGTCCGTAAAACTACACACTTCAGCCTTCAGATTCCGGGTGCGGAACACGCCTGTGCCGGAATTGAACCAGGCCTCATTGTCATCAAAGGGATTAATTTTTATGTCGCTGAGCCAGTGAATCAGAGAATGGCCCCCGTTGCATTCAGGACGCATATAAGGCGCCCGGAAGGATATTTCCCCCTCCTCCAGATCGTACAGCACCTGCCGCCAGGTTTCTCCGTAATCCATGGAAAGGAAGACGCTGTCCCCGTCATCCTTCACGATAGTAGTAACCGCCAGCATACCCGGCGTCTGGCTCGACACGCTGATACCGGAAAATCCATAGTCCAGAATATCTCCGATTCCGATATTATCCTGCCCGCTGCCCTTCACCGCCGAGGCGCTGCCGGGAGTGATATCCTCCATAGCCCCAAAGCGCAGCGGACCCGCCGGGCTGCCATCTGTCTGATGCAGAATCGGGTATCTCACCACATGGCCGTCAATGGTATCCCCAGAGTCACAGCTATATCCGTTTTCCACCACATAAGAGCGCCTGCCTGTGGACGCAAAGGTTACATACAAATGTTTTTCATCCATGCACCAGCGCTGCGCCACAAGACCGTTCAGCCTGCAGCCCTCAATGATGTGGCTCTCCGGCTGCTCCATCTCCTCAAAGCTCTCGCCGCCGTCATGAGATATGTACAGGCTGTGCCCACGCAGGGGAATTTTCGATTCTGATCTCCCAGCCTCCGCCGGATTCCCGGCTTTCCTTATGCCGGCCGCTCCTGCTATACCAGTCACCTCCGCTATGCCCGTCACTCCGGCGCTGCCCACCAGCAGACTCCCCTGTACCTGAGCCACGAAGGTAAGATAATTTTCCGACAGTGCTGTCATTTTCTCCCAGTTATGTCCGCAGTCTCTGCTTTTCCACAGGCCTTCCTGCTGGGATGCATAAAAAAGAGTATCACCTTTCACACAAAGTCTCTCGCCTGTCCCTCTGCCGTTCAGGTTACCGTGAATCATCACCGGAAGCTTCTCATAGACAAAGCTCTCACCGTAATCCTCCGAGATTGCCAGCACGCCCGAACCCGGGCTATTGACGCCGCAGGCAATATAAAGGCTGCCCGGCTTCTCCTCATCTATTGCCAGCGCAATGGGAAAGGTCTCGCTTAAGTCTTCCATTGTCACATGGGGAATCAGGCTGACCCAGCACTGCTCTCCCGCGTCAAAGCGGTAGGTGCCGCCGATGTCCGTCCTGATGTACAGCACATCCTCTCCCGCTCTGAATAAAGTAAGCCTGTGACATAGCCGCCCCCCGGAATCGGCAGATTGCGATATTGATA
>JAIDME010000092.1:9550-30872 GCA_029050705.1 Acetatifactor sp. | reverse complement strand
GGCGCTTCCATCTTGCTGTATCAGCCTCTGGTAATCTATGCAGGACACTATCGGTGTCTTTGTATGACGGAGGTTATGCGTATGCTGATATTTGACGGCACCTTCTATCACCTGTGGTATTTTCCCGCCTGCATTCTGGGAGTACTGATCGTGAGCCTGTTGAGTCGTTTTTGCAGTCTGCGGATTGCGCTGGTCGTCTCCTCCCTCCTTTATATGACAGGCCTGCTGGGCGACAGCTATTTCGGGCTGGCAGTAAAGGTTCCTTTTTTGAATGGGGTTTATGAAGCTATGTTTCATCTCTTCTCCTACACCCGTAACGGTTTATTTCTTGCGCCTCTTTTTCTGCTGCTGGGTATCCCGGCCGGAAAACTCTCCTACTCAACCGAATCACGGCAGGAAAAGCTTGCAGGAGAATCAGGGTCTGTTCTCCTCCGGCATCAGAGCGCTAAAGACCTGCTCTCCCAGCCCCTGCCCTGCGGCATCTGCCTGGCGGTCTCTTTCGGCGCCATGACGGCAGAGGCCTTTCTTCTTCACTCTTTTTCGCTTCAGCGCCATGACAGTATGTATATTTTTCTTATACCGGTGATGTTCTTCTTATACCGGCTGCTGTTGATCATGCCCGGGATTGCCTCGCAAAAAAGGCTCCGTACTGCCGCCATGTGGATTTACATCCTGCATCCGGCTTTCATTGTGGTAGTTCGCGGTGCCGCGAAGCCGCTGCACCTGACGGCTGTTTTGGTGGACAACAGCCTGATTCATTACCTGACTGTCTCTCTCCTGTCCGCTGCCGCCGGTATTTTTCTGACCCTGATACAGGAAAAATTACCCAAAAGATTTCGAGGCAGACTCAAACCTGAGGCTGACAGCCGAATTAAGCCTGAAAGCGAGTCAGCGCCGGGCGCTCCCCTCGCACATCGCGCCTGGATTGAGCTGGATATGGATGCCCTGGAACACAACGTCCGCTTTCTGCAATCCTGTCTGCCCTCAGGATGTAAGCTGATGCCTGCAGTAAAGGCAAACGCATACGGCCACGGCGCGGTTCCGGTTGCAAGGGAATTAAACCGCCTGGGTGTTGACTCCTTCTGTGTCGCCTGTATGTCAGAAGGGATAGAACTGCGAAAGGCAGGCGTCAAAGGCGAAATTCTGATCTTAGGCTACACCTCTCCCGACCAGTTTCCGCAGCTGCGCCGTTACCGCCTGACGCAGACAGTACTGGATTACACCTATGCGAAATGCCTGCAGCAGAGCGGAATCCGGCTGCATGTACACATTGCCGTAGATACCGGCATGCACCGGTTGGGAATACGCTGCGAGGACACGGAGCAAATTGCTGCCATATATGAGATCAGGAATCTTATGGTTGACGGAATATATACCCATCTGTCCGCCTGCGACTCCGATGGCCCGGAAAGCCGCTCCTTCACCGAGAGCCAGATTGCTGCTTTCTTTCAGGTCATAGAAGTGCTGAAAGCAAAAGGCTGCCCCTGCAGAGGACTTCATCTGCTCTCCAGTTACGGTATCCTGAACTACCCTGACGCAGCTGCGGATTATGTGCGCCCCGGCATAGCTCTCTATGGACTGTTAAGCAGAGATGAGGATAACAATCCTTCTCTCCGTCCTGTTCTGTCACTAAAAGCACAGGTGTCCTCACTGCGCACTTTGCACAGCGGCGAATCCGCCGGATACGGATTATCCTTTACTGCTGACCGTGACATGAAGCTGGCTGTCCTTTCCATCGGCTATGCGGACGGGCTGCCAAGGGCCCTTTCCGACGGAAACGGCCGCGTCCTGATCAACGGATACAGCGCCCCCGTTATCGGACGCATCTGCATGGATCAGACTCTGGTGGATGTGAGCCGGATTCCAAAGGTTGCACAGGGAGACACCGCGATTCTTATTGGCCGCTCCGGCACGCAGGAAATCACTGCGGGAGAACTGGCCGCGCGCTGCGGAACGATCACCAACGAAATCCTGAGCCGACTGGGCGAACGGCTGGAGAGGACAAGGGAAAGTACAAATTGAAATTGTCCTGTTGACATTTGAATAAAAATCTATATAATAAAATCAGTAACGATTACTGATTTCCGGAAAGGAGACAGCGGTGGCCACACTGAAACACAGCAGACAGCGGGAAATGATCAAAGATTTTCTGATGACCCGCAAGGATCATCCTACTGCGGATGTGGTATATATGAATGTACGGCAGCAAAATCCCAATATCAGCCTTGGGACCGTGTACCGCAATCTCACTCTCCTTGCGGACATCGGAGAAATCCGGCGGCTGCGCGTGGGGGACGGCGTGGATCACTTCGATGCCGACACTTCTCCCCATTACCATTTTGTCTGCTCGGAATGCGGCTGCGTGACTGATCTGGAGATGGACAGCATTGAGCAAATAACAGAGATTGCAGGCGCCAATTTCGACGGATATATTGCCGGTCATATTACTTATTTTTACGGAACCTGCGGAAAATGCACGAAGCTCAACGGAACGGAGCACACTGCGAAAATGTAACTGTCCGGGCAGTCTGTCAGATCCATGCAGGCATGGCTTTGACTCATTACCCGTGAGAATAAAACAAAAGGAGAATAAAATTATGAAGTATGTATGTCAGGTATGTGGTTATGTTCACGAAGGAGATGCAGCACCCGCTGAGTGCCCCATCTGCCATGCGCCCGCTGAGAAATTTGCCGCTCAGTCCGGCGAAAAGACCTGGGCCGCAGAGCATGTTGTAGGTGTTGCACAGGGCGTTCGCGAGGACATCATCAAAGATCTGCGCGACAATTTCAACGGAGAGTGCTCCGAGGTCGGCATGTATCTTGCAATGGCAAGAGTTGCATACAGAGAGGGTTATCCCGAAGTTGGCATGTATTATGAGAAGGCGGCCTACGAAGAGGCTGAGCATGCTGCGAAGTTTGCAGAGTTGCTGGGTGAGGTTGTCACCGATTCCACCAAGAAAAATCTGCAGATGAGAGTGGATGCCGAGAACGGCGCTACCGCAGGCAAGACCGATCTGGCTAAGAGAGCCAAGGAGTTAGGCCTGGATGCAATCCACGATACCGTTCATGAGATGGCAAGGGATGAGGCAAGACACGGCAAGGCCTTCGAGGGACTTCTTCAGAGATATTTCAGCTAAATTTAAAGACTTCAGGGCATGTCAGATCAATCTGACATGCCCTTATTTTAAATATTTTTTGCAGCAATCCGTTCAGAAATCCTCAGTTCTTCCGGAAGTCCGGTACACATACATATTTTTAGAGTCATTTTCCAGAATGTCTTCGCGCACAGCCTCATCCAGGTCAGCCACCCGCACTAAATGACAGGGCACTGTCTCATAAAAGGCCGTCCGAATCAACCCTTCTTTACTCATTTTCTCTTCTAACGGTCGAAAACCATCAATGTGGCGTGGATCCATATCCAGGTCCCTGACATACATTCGATAGGTGCGCATTTCGCATACTCCGGCTTCATCCGTATAATCTCCGGTAAATTCCTTATTATATCTGTAAGGCACTCCCACCGTCTGCTCCACATGATGGATATAAGTATTTCCCTTTAATGCCGCCAGTCCGATTACCAATGCTCTGGCATCCCACTGAAGCATTTTTTCAAAGATAGTTCCCGGCCCAAAAGAATCCTTGGAATCATTCATAAGCAATTCATTTTTATGCGCTCCCCATACCGCAAAGGAGTAGATGGGATGGGCGGTTCTTGCAAAGTCTTTCCTGACCAGCGCCGCTTTGGACAAAGCCCCTGTACAAACAGGTGTCCTGCGGCTATCAAAACCTATACCCTTGCAGAAATCCCAGTTAAAAGTCGGAAAAAGTAAAGTTCCCTCTTCTCCCACCAGTTCCTGCAATGCCTCAATCAAATCTTCCAATACAAGCTTCTTTCCCTGTGCCCGGAATACCTTTGCAAGCTCCAGCATGTCGGAAATCACATAAACACAATCACCTTTTTTAATCCAGCCCAAAGATTTCAGCCAATCCATATTACTTCCGGAAACAGACATTTATCAGCCCTCCTGATATTTCGCAACCAATGCGCAAATCATGTCCAGACTGGTAAAATTCTCAGGTACAATATCTGTCCCTCGTATCTCGATCGGGAACTTTTCCTCCAGTTCCGAAACCAAATTCACTATTTCGAAGGAATCCAGCAGCCCATCCTCGATAAAATCCACCGAGTGTTTAAAATCTGCATCCTCCCGAATACTCTGTAATATCTCCAAGATCACTTCTCTCATGTATAAAACCCTCCTGTTAACTCTGCCTATATATTTTGAAGCCTGTTATGCACTCTCGTGTTTTAGTTTTTTCAGTGTAATCTGTTGTCCATCTTTATATATTATCATATCCCCGTCCTGCCATACAACAGCATCCCGACAGTCAGTTTTCTCAATTTTGTATTTGTGAAAGCAATATTCCTTTTCCTGCCACAGGACATGCATCTCTCCCAGCAGCATTAACCCGCCGTAATCCATTGCTCTCAGAAAGCGGCTCATTTTCTCTGCACCCCATGACATATCCAGATATCCCCCGTTTGGAATCTCATAGGAATAATGCAGTTTACAGTTCTCCTCTTCCGGCTGGGGAGAAAGCACACATTGCTTTTGCAGAAGCATATCAAGAATTTCCCGAAAAGACTCTGCTCCCATTTCGCACTGTCGCTTGAACAATTCCAGTGCCGTGATCTCATTGTCTATTTTAACGGATTTCTGCAGGATGATGTCCCCTGCATCCACCGCCGCTGTCAGCCTGTGCCATGTGATTCCTGTCTGCGAATCTCCCTCATAAATGCTCCATGCTTCTGCGTTTCTGCCTTTATGACGGGGCAGGAGTGCATTGTGCCAGTTAATAATATAAAGGTTCTCTCTTGCCACAATTTCCTTCGGTATGAGCCAGCTATTTCCTGCACTGACCACCAGAGTTTCCTCCGTTACCGCCGAAAGTCTTTCACAAAGCTGCTCCTTATCGCAACACCAATATCTGATATTATCCTTCAGACACAACTTCTGCAGAATAGTGCTGTCCGTGACCCTGTATTCCAGCACCTCCACATTTTCCACACGCTTCCTGCACTCCACCGCACACTGCCAGGCAAGCTTCCCAGAACCCAGCAGAATCACTCTGCTGAAATAATATTCATGTTCCATACTTCTCCTTCAGCAACTTTCTGTCTATCTTGCCATTGGCATTCATGGGCATGGCCTCCAGGCGAAGTATCGTCCCCGGCACCATGTATTCCGGAACCCTGTTTTTCACTGTCTCCCTGACCGTGTCCGTGTCCGCCTGACCCTCATATACCAGGACGATCACCTGCTTTCTGTCATTATAAATACAGCAGGCGCGCTCTATATGTGCCACATTCATCGCTGCGTGCTCAATTTCTCCCAGTTCAATTCGGTACCCCATATGCTTAATCTGAAAATCCTTGCGTCCTACATATTCAATTTCTCCCAAAGCATTTTCACGAACCAGATCTCCGGTACGATACATCAGATCATGATAATAGGGTGATAAGGGATTCTGCACAAAAACTTCCGCTGTTTTTTCCGGATTATTGTAATAACCAAGCGCCACGCCTGAACCTCTGATACACAGTTCACCCACCTGACCACAAACACAGGGGTTATCCTCTTCGTCCAAAATCAATACACCCGTATTCACCGCCGCCCGACCTATCGGCAACGTGTCCTCATTGTCAAATTCCCTGTCTATGATGTAGTATGTGCTGGCATAGGTGGTTTCCGATGGTCCGTAGTAATTCACATACCTGGCATCCGGCACATATTTTTTCCACATATTATACTGCTTTACGGGCATGACCTCGCCGCAGAACATGATCTTTTTTAAGCAGTTCACATCCACTTCTCTGACAGCCCTCAGATTTGCCGCTACAATCAATGCGGAAGGCACCCAGAATATTGCATTAACCCCGTGTTCTCTGATGTACTCCAGCACCTTGATCGGAAAGGCAAACCACCCTTCGGGTATGATATGAAGTGTCGCACCGTTTCTTATGGTGCAATACAGATCAGGCACGGAGGCATCAAAATAAAAAGGCGCCTGATTCGCAAAAATCTCTTCCTGAGAAAACTCCATCGTTTCACTGGCTTCCTCCGTAAAGTCAATGACCGCCCTGTGGCTGATCACAACTCCTTTTGGTATACCCGTGGAACCGGAAGTACACACAATATACAACGGATCCGTATCAATTCGCCGCGCCTGAATTTTCTGCAGACACTCCCTGTCCGGATCGGTCTTCATTATATCTTTCATAAGAAGCACCTTATCCGCAGATACCAGTTCAAGAGCCTTGTCACAGTTCTCCTCATTTGTCAGTACATACGCAGGCTCCAGCACCTCCAAAATCCGCCTGAGCCTCTCAACAGGTGCCTTGCAGTCCATGGGCGCATAAATGCCCCCTGCATAAGTCACACCCCAGAAAGCCGGGAGCGCCTCCCGTGTTTTGCCTAAAAATACCGCTGCGACGGCATTCTCCTTCATTCCCCTTCCGGCCAGAAAAGTCCCCACTCGCCTGGCCTTGTCCGCAAGCTCCCCATAAGTATCGCTGCCCTTCTCATCTACCACAGCCTGCTTATCGGGAAAAAGACTTTCACTTTGCTCCAGATAATCTAATACTGATTTGCGCATAAATCCGCCTCCTCCAACAGTCCGATCTCACACAGCCTGTCCACTATAGGAATCAACTCCTCCGCACATACGCCGATTCTGGTGCTGATGTCAATTAAATCTTCTGTTCCAACTACATAGACAATCAAATTTGTCGTTTTTTTACTTCCTCATGTATCCCCTTGCAGCTCACGAAAGATATAACCCTCTCTTGCTCAGCTACGGTTCACACAGACAGGTGACTCGATAAACATGATTATACTCCAGCGAGTGAATCACCCGGCAGCAAAATTTCACCATAATTGAGCATACCCTCAAAATACGTACCTATCGTATCTCGCTGCCTAAATCTCGCAGCTCGGCCAGCAACTCCAAATCCGACTGCTGTACCTTGATATTCGCAGTCAGCGGCTCTTCGCCCGGCCTGGTGACAGTGACCTCCAATATTGTTCCCTCCTCCATGGGCCTGGAGAAAACTTTCTTCACAAAGGCCATAAATTTTGGATGAATGCGCTCAAACTGTGCTTTTGCGCTCATCAATTTTAATATGGATGCGGGATTCATGTATTCGTCTCCTTCACCTGCATTTTTCAACTTCTGTATGCTTCGGCAATCTGTACAGACCTGTCAGGAAAATCGGATTTGGGCCGCATCACATATTGCAGCGTGCTTCCCCCGTATGGCTGCACATCGCCGAACAGTCCCACTTCATAGCAATTGCGGATGGCATTGATAATGCAATTCTCAACATGATCCTCCTTGCAGTCCTTGCATTCTTTCAGAATATATGTCTTTAGTCCGCTACGCTTTCTATTGTATGATTTCTCATGATAACATATGGAATTATTTGTGTCAATTTTTAAGACCTGTCCATTATGTATAATAAATACAAAATCAAAATTCAATATTTGATTTTATATATGTCAAATTAATATTGACAATTTGATTTAATCTATATATAATCATATTTACATAAATCAGCAAGAGAAAAGGAGCATTGAAATGAACATCGAAGCAATATCAAAAATTGTAAAAGCAAGCGGTGTTTCTGCAGGAGAACTGATACTTATCCATTTTTGGGGCGAAGATGCCGACAAGGAAATTGCAGATCATTTTCTTTCGGCAGTTGCCGCCCTGGGTGCTTCCCCTGTTCTGCTGCAGCAATCCAGAACCGTCAATAAAGAAATTTTTGCTTCCGCCGGAGAAAGCTGTTTTGATGAGCGCTATTTCCAACTGTTTTCAGGCTTTGATGCCGTTCTTGACGTATTCGCATATCAGCCTGTTATCCTGGGATATGAAATTGAGGCAGAACAATTCAAACTCTATTGCAATTACATGTCCCGGCTTTTTGCAAAGCTGATGGAATGCAAACGATTTACACAGATCAGAATCCCCACCTCAGCCAATGCTGCTGAGTCGAATCTTGATCCCCAGGATTATATACGGCGTATGACAAGAGCTTATAATATTGACTATGACGCCTTAGGCGATGCCTGCAGGAGTGAACTTCAGCGTTTTTCCGGGGTCGACAGGGTGTCTGTCCGCACAGGAACCGACTGTGTCCTCCACCTGGACATTACAGGCAGAAAATGGCACATTGATGCCGGAGATGGCGACCTCCCCTGTGGTGAAGTCTATATCGCACCTGTAGAGGAAAAGACACAGGGAACTATATTTTTTGAGACTTTGTATCTCGACGATACTTTCTACAAAAACGCAACCCTGGAGATTAAGGACGGCAAATTAGCCGGAAGCAGTATTCCGGCAATCACAGAGTTCTTTTCCGGCAAGCCGGAGGAGAATCGGGTGCTCTGCGAGCTTGGCATTGGGATGAACCCTAATGTGACTGACCTGTGCGGATATACGGTTCTGGACGAAAAGATGGCCGGGACATTTCACATTGCCTTTGGTGCCAATGATATGTTTGGCGGCACAAACACGGCATCCGACCATATTGATTTTGTAGGTTACGGCAAGATTGAAGCAACATTGTAATAACAGACTTACCCGGCGGATATTTCTCTTTTGCCCATATCCGCCGGGTACAAAAAAACGGAGGATGTATATGGACAATCTTATAATGAATGAAAAACAAAAAGAATTTACCGCATGGCTTGGCAGTCAGATTGCGGCTTGTGAAAAACGCCGGGAAAAACTGCTCGCGGACGAGCGCTCCGATGAGTCTGATTTTGAAAAGATAAAGGCCAATATTTATGATATTTTTCGAACTGTCTTTAATGTCGCGTTAAAGACAAGTAATGATGACGCAGATGCCGCCAGACGTTTTTTCCTGCTTAAGGCGGAAGAGATTCCTGCAAACTGGAAAGCGGCTTATGACAGGGCAAAGCAGCATGATGATGCACATAAAATGCAGATTGAAAGTTTAAAACTTGAGACAATGCAGGATATCAAAACTGCTTTTCAGCGCATCTGGGAGGTGGAGGCATGAGTATTAAAATGACGGAAACAGAAGCAATCAACTTATTTAAGTGTCTGTCCGACAAATCACGGCTCCAGATTCTGAAATCCCTGGCCGTTGAGGATATGTATGTGGAGCGTCTGGCTGAACGACTGGGAATTACTGCCTCCACAGTATCCTTTCATCTGAAAAAGCTTGCGGATGTGGGTGCGGTGACTTCCTGCAAAAGCCAATACTACACAATGTATTCCTTAAAAAGAGAGATATTTGAGACAACCATTCTGGAAATCCTCCAGAAGGAATCTGATGAAGCGGAACTGCAGGCGCGGCGGGACGCCGAATACAGGCAAAAGGTAATTGATACCTTTTTTGAGTATGGAAAGCTGAAATCTATTCCTGCCCAGCGCAAGAAGCAGCGCATTGTTCTGGAGGTAATTGTACAGTCTTTTGAATATGACCGTCTGTATTCGGAAAAAGAAGTGAATCTCATTATCGCTGATTTCCATGACGATTTTTGCACTATTCGCCGGGATATGATATGCGAGCGGCTCCTGGATCGCAGTGCTGAGGGTTACTGGCGCATAAAATAACAGCGCCGGTTCTTTTTCCTTGCCAAGGCTCTTTTAATGTGGTAGGATTTAGAACAGAATATGAATACCTTTGGGTAGATAATCCGCAAAATATACAAGGGAGTAGAAATATGGGATTTCTGGACAATCTGTTAAAAAAGGAAACTCGCAAAATCATTTCCAACGTTGTGGACAGTGTAGTTGACAATGTAGTTGACAATGTAAAGGGAGCCATAAGGGGAAATGATTCTTCTGAGGCGAAAACTTCCCCCAATGTTTCCGTAAAGATCAACGGCCAAACCATGATTGGAAAAAACCGTGAGAATGAGACCGGGGACGATGCCGACTGTTGTTTTGATGAAAATGTAGTGCGTCAGCGTATCGAAATGATTGCCGCTGAAGACTGGCCGCAATACGAGCTCCGCCGGGATATTCCCGCTACGGAATTAGGCGCTGACGAAAAGGCTCACGGCTTTGATTACGGGCTTTACCTGAATGGCCAGCCCAAGGTTATGATCATGCTGTTGAATCAGTATCAATACCGCAGCCAGTACGTGCAGCGCGCCCATACCGCATGCAAAAATCGAGGTGTGGGCTCATTCAACCTGCTGATGCACCTGCCTAACCGCAAGACCTACATTGCGAAGCGGTTCAAGGCAGTCATGCCTTCCTGAAATCAGACAACATCATATTATTTGTGGAAAAAGAAAGAGAAATGCAGTTTTTACTGCGCCCGTGAGGGACAAAGCGAATTCCGTTACCGGTGCTTTTGTATCGGCACTTTACGGGCAGTGGGAATCCGTTCAGTCCGGTGGAAATCAACACGGTTTGATTCCTTCAAATCATTTTCTCTTTCTTTTTTGTTTTTAATTAGCCATGCAGAATTGATTGTATAATTTGTGCGTGGGAGCTTGCTCACTAAGGACAAATTGTGCAATCAATTCTATAGGGCGAACGCCCGACATGAAATAAGAAGGCGGAGTACTTCCGCCTTCTTATGAATGGCATGGCTGAACTATTATTTTTTCTGAACGCCATGAGGAAATCATATGTCTATTCCGCAAAGCATCCTCGACGAAGCCTCATGCCCCGAAAGCTGGCAGCGCTTCTATGAACACAAATTTCAGAATCGGCACTTAAATGCCGCAGAGGACAAGGCTCTCCGTGACTTTATGGACAGAAAAGCCTATCTGCCCCTGTGCGCCCTGTGGGAACAGGGCTGTTTTCCCTCTACTCTCCCTCAAAAGCGCACTGTGAATAAGGAAGGGACCCGTAAAAAGCGCATTGTCTATTCCTTCGAGGGTGACGAGGGAATTTTTTTGAAATACATTGCCTGGCAGTTGTCACGCTTTGATGACTGGTTTTGCAGGAACTGTTATTCCTTCCGGCGCTCCCGGGGCGCAAAGGATGCCATCAGCCTCATCCGCAGGAATCCGCATATCGACGGGCAATACTGTCTGAAAGTGGATATCAGCAACTATTTTAACTCCATCGATGTGGAAAAGCTGCTGACAAAACTCTCCTTTGTCAAAGAACGGGATATCACACTGTATGAGCTGTTTGCGCGCATTCTGCGGGAGGACAGGGTCCTGGAAAACGGGCACATTATCAGGGAGCGGCACGGGGCCATGGCAGGTACTCCCATCTCGCCTTTTTTCGCAAACGTATATCTAAGGGATACAGACTGCTATTTTTCTGAAAATAATGTTACCTACTTCCGCTACTCTGACGATATTCTGCTTTTTGCGGACAGTCAGGAAGAACTGGCTGAATACGAAAACACCCTATATTCACAGATACAGGAGCTGAGCCTTCACCTGAACCCCGACAAGGTACATACTGCGGCTCCAGGAGAGCCCTGGGAATTCCTGGGCTTCTGTTATCGGAAAGGTGAAATTGACCTGTCTGACAATACCCTGCGCAAGACGAAGGCAAAAATAAAGCGCAAGGCGGAGGCGCTGCGCCGCTGGCAGCGGAAGAAGGGACTTGCTCCCGAAAAAGCGGCCATCGGCCTGATCCATGCTATGAACCGCAAATTTTACGGCCATTCCGGCGCAGATGATGACTTCACCTGGAACCGCTGGTTCTTTCCCTGCCTTACCGTGGACACCGGCTTGAAAGAACTGGATGCTTATTTCCTGCAATACATCCGCTATACCGTCACTGGCAGGCACTACAAGGGAAACTTCCGCATCCGTTATCAGGCCGTGAAGGATTGGGGCTATCAAAGTCTGGTTCACGCTTACTATGAAAGCCGGCAGACCGCCCATTTTTCCACATTCGATTCCTGACGCTCTGTTTTGGCTTTTTCTGCTTTCTTTTACACCGCTTTTGGTGTATACTTTAAATATATTATGCAAAGGGAGGACTATTATGGAAAAAATAGCAAGCTTCACCATCGACCATATCAAACTGCAGCCCGGCATATATGTATCACGCAAGGACAACGTGGGCGCAGAGGTGGTTACCACCTTTGATCTCCGCATGACAAGCCCCAACGAGGAACCCGTCATGAATACCGCGGAGGTACATACCATCGAGCATCTGGGCGCTACTTTTTTAAGAAATCATACCGTCTACGGGAACAAGACCATTTATTTCGGCCCCATGGGATGCCGCACCGGATTTTATCTGCTGCTGGCAGGAGATTACACTTCGCGGGATATCGTTCCCCTGATGGTGGAAATGTATGAATTTATTCGGGATTACAAAGATGAAGTGCCCGGCGCTTCCCCAAAGGACTGCGGAAACTATCTGGACATGAATTTGGGAATGGCAAACTGGCTGGCAAAGCGGTATCTGGACAATGTCCTTTACAACATCGGGGATGACAGGCTGAATTATCCTAAGTGACAGACAAAAATTGCTGTTAAGCAAAACAAAATAAAGATGAGGGCAAGAATACAATGAGCAAGATTGGAATTATCGGAGCTATGGAGCTCGAAGTTGAAGAACTGAAGGCGGCAATGGCTGTCTCCAGGATTGAAAAAAAGGCAAATATGGAATTTTATGAAGGCACATTAAGCGATACACCTGTTGTAATCGTCAGAAGCGGTGTGGGCAAGGTCAATGCCGCACTGTGTACCCAGATTTTGGCTGATATGTTTGAGGTAACCCACATTATCAACACCGGCGTCGCCGGATCTCTGAACCCGAAACTGGACATCGGCGACATCCTGATTTCCAGAGACGCTCTGCATCATGATGTGGACGCTACAATCTTCGGCTACAAGCCGGGCGAAGTACCCCAGCTTGGCCTGCGGGAATTTCCGGCAGATGAGCGGCTGGCACAGCTGGCAAAGGAAACCTGTGAAAAAGTCAATCCCGACATTCATGCCATTCTCGGCCGTGTGGTCAGCGGTGACCAGTTTATCTCCGGCAACGAAATCAAGGAACGGCTGATCCGGGAATATCAGGGAGACTGTGCCGAGATGGAAGGAGCCTCCATCGCACACGGCGCTTACCTCAACAACATTCCCTTTGTCATCATCCGCGCCATCTCCGACAAGGCGGACAACAGCGCCGAGATGGACTACCCTGTCTTTGAGGCAGCGGCAGCGAAGCACTCTGCCGCTCTGGTGAAGGAGCTGGTGAAGCATATTTAGGATTTCTTCTTAAAGATCAGCAGCTTGCTGAACACATAGTTGGCAATGGTTACGATTACGGAGGAAATAAAGATTTTTGCAATCCAGTAATTCATGCTCATAATGTTTACCGTCACCCACATGATGACAACATCCATGATCAGCGTGGATATACGGGAGGCTGCAAAACCAAGAAACTCCTTTATAATCCTTGGGTTCGTGCTTTTAAACACCCATTTACGGTTCAGAGGGTACGCAAAAAGCACACCCACCAGCCAACTGAAGGTATTGTTAACCGTGTTCTGCCAGGAAATATCCGTATCCAGAATCAGCTTTCCCAGATATGCCGCTCCCCAGGAGACAATGGTTGTCATTACCCCTACAATGAGGTAAATCAATATCTCTTCGTACTTTTTACATAGCACCTTTATCTTGTCTATCATAAACATTCTCCCGCTCCGATAACCATACCGCAATATTGTATACTCTACTATGAATCCCATGGCTTGTCAAGTTCACAGAATTTAAGAAAAAAGAAAGAATTGTTGCTTCTTAATTGACATTCCACCCGGTGGATGGTTTATATTTGACTTGTAAAGATCCATGTTGCCCTGATAACCGGAAAACAGGGCATCATTCAGCAACATCATTCGAAAGGAGAATAAATATATGACACCCGTTTCTATAACACCCGTTTCTGCTGCAAGCATTATCGCAATGGTATTCACGCTGCTCGTTTGCATAGCGATCCCCATCGGCGCCTGCATCATTGCGGTGCTAAAATGGAAAGGAAAAGCCAGGATTTCCAGCTTCTTTATCGGCGCCGCCACCTTTATATTGTTCGCAATGATCCTGGAACGAATCCTGCACGCAGTCGTTCTCCGCGCAACCGGCACCCTGCTCACCGGCAACATCTGGCTTTATGCCATTTACGGCGGTCTGGCTGCAGGTCTGTTTGAAGAGACCGGGCGCTTTCTTGCCATGAAATTCTGCATGAAAAACACTTTAAACCGGGAAAATGCCATCCTCTATGGCATCGGCCACGGAGGTATTGAAGCAATTCTGATCGTAGGCCTGACCTATGTCAATAATCTCATTTACTCTTTGCTGATCAACAGCGGCTCCCTGTCTGCTGTGCTCTCCGCCTACGATGCGGATACGCAGCAGACCATATTGCAGCAACTGACCGTCCTGGGAACTACCCCCAGCTACCTGTTCTATATAGCCGGCATGGAGCGCATCAACGCCATGCTGCTTCATGTAGTTCTGTCCTATTTGGTATACCTGGCAGTGAAGAACCGCAAATCCGGGCTTTATGTGCTTTCAATTTTTCTGCACGCCTTGCTGGATGCAGGAATTATTCTTCTGACAGGCAAACTGCCACTGATCCTGTGTGAAGCCATATTGTTTGCGGCAGTGCTGCTTTTAGCATTTGCATTATATAAGTATGAAAAAAAGCATATGAAAATATAGGCAAGTCCACCCGACCGCCGGGCCGTCAGGGATTCACCACATTCCTTTCCTCTCCCCGGAGGAAGGCGGCAATATTTTCATGAGCCTCCCACACGCATCTGGTTCTGGCCTCCACACTGGCCCAGGCCAGATGCGGCGTGATGATCAGCCGATTGCTGTCCCGGAGTCTGCTCAATGGATTTGAAATCTCCAGCGGCTCATTCTCCACCACATCCAGGCCCGCTGCCTGAATCTCTCCCTGCACCAGGGCTTCATACAGGGCTGCATTGTCAACCACCCTTCCCCTCGCCACATTCAGGAGGATTGCGGTCTTTTTCATCTTTTTCAGCGCCGCCGCATCAATCAGATTCTTTGTCAGATCACTGAGAGGACAGTGCAGAGACAGAAAATCGCTCTCTGCCAAAAGGGTGTCAAAGTCTACCTGAAGATAATCCCGACAGGTGCTCTTTCCCGTCACGGAATAAAATATCACCCGACATCCAAAGGTTTCCGCAATCTTCGCCACACGTCTTCCGATGTTTCCCATTCCCACGATGCCCCACGTTTTCCCCGCGAGTTCATAAAATGGTATATCAAAGTTAGAAAAACGATCCTGGGCACTGTATTCCCCGGACTTCACATATGTATCATAATGCGGCAATTTCTCGCTCAGTGCCAGCGCCAGACAAAAGGTGTGCTGGGCAACCATAGCCGTACAATAGTCCCGCACATTTGTCACTTTGATTCCCCGGGAGCTGCAATATTCCAGGTCGCAGTTGTCATAGCCGGTGGCAAATTCACAGATGAGCTTTACTCTGGGTGCATCTTTCAGCGTCTCCTCCCGCAGAGGAGATTTGTTGGCAATGACAATGTCAGCATCCTTCACCCGCTCTCTCACTTCGTCTGCGGTCACGGTATTACGGTACACTGTCACTTCACCAAAATCACTGATGCAGTCCACGGACACATCCTCGCCCACGCTGTTCCGTTCCAAAATCACAATCTTCATAATCAAACACCTCATAGCAAAAATCAGGCCATCCCCCGGCCAAACCGCACATGCCGGGTGACAGCCCTATTATGATGATTATTCGGAATCTATTTTACCCATTACTGCAGTCTCTTCATCAGTTCCTCTCTCTGTGCCTCATAGCCGGGTTTTCCGAGAAGAGCAAACATGTTCTTCTTGTAGCTCTCAACCCCGGGCTGGTTAAAGGGATTTACTCCCAGCAGATAACCGCTGACACCGCAGGCAAACTCAAAGAAGTAGAACAGCTCTCCCAAATAAAACTCATTTACTTCCGGAACATTTACCACAAAGTTGGGAACATTTCCGTCAGTGTGAGCCAGTATGGTTCCGTTCATGGCGCTCTTGTTGACAAAATCAACGCTTTTTCCCGCCAGGTAATTCAGTCCGTCAAGATCCACAGGCTCCTCGCCGATGATCAGCTCCTCTCTGGATGTCTCCACATTGATCACCGTCTCAAACATGATCCTGGAACCATCCTGTATAAACTGGCCCATGGAGTGCAAATCTGTGGTAAGATCCACAC
Source organism: Acetatifactor sp. (assembly GCA_029050705.1). GTDB lineage: Bacteria > Bacillota > Clostridia > Lachnospirales > Lachnospiraceae > Acetatifactor. The sequence goes on along the minus strand of JAIDME010000092.1, from coordinate 14,659 downwards.
TTGCGGGGAACAGTCCCTTCTGATCCTTGCCCTCGCTCTCACCGAACAACTGCTTCCACCACTCGGATACATAATGAACCGCAGGCTCATAGTTCGCAAGAATCTCTACGCTCTTGCCCTTGCGCAGCAGGATATTTCTCAGCGCCGCATACTGCAGGGCATCGTTACTTTCAAATTCATTCTCCAGAGCGCGCTTGCGTCCGCTTGCCGCGCCTTCCATCAGCTTGTCAATATCCGCGCCGCTGACAGCGATGGGAAGCAGGCCCACGGCAGTCAATACGGAGAAACGTCCTCCTACATCATCGGGAACCACAAAGGTCTCATATCCTTCTTCGTCAGCCAGGTTCTTCAGGCTTCCCTTTGCCTTGTCGGTAGTAGCGTAAATTCTCTTTGCCGCACCCTCTTTGCCGTACTTCTTCTCCAACAGCTCCTTGAACACGCGGAACGCAATAGCAGGCTCTGTAGTAGTGCCGGATTTGGAAATCATATTGATGGAAAAGTCTCTGTCTCCCACCACATCCATCAGATGCTTTAAGTATGTAGAGCTGATGGAATTTCCGCAGAAATAAATCTCAGGAGTCTTCCTCTTGTCCCTGCCCAGAACATTATAAAAGCTGTGCCCCAAAAATTCGATAGCCGCCCTGGCACCCAGATAGGAACCGCCGATACCAATTACCAGCAGCACCTCGGAATCACTTTGAATCTTCTCTGCCGCCGCTTTGATCCTTCCAAACTCTTCCTTGTCATAAGCCACCGGAAGATCGATCCATCCCAGGAAATCATTTCCTGCGCCGGATTTGGACACCAGAACCTCTTTGGCATCCAGTGCCAGCTTCTTCATATAGCTGACCTCTTCCCGGGAAATAAAAGAACCTGTTTTAGAGTAATCGAATGTAACTTGTCTGCCCATCTTTACCTCTCATTCTGCCGTCTTCAGGCGGCGTTTCATACATTTTATCCTGAGATAAGTGTAGCAAAGATATATGGCAAATTCAAGGAAAAAATACTCAACTGTATTTAGTCAGCCTGTCAGGAATTCTTTCAAAAGCATTTCCAGTTCCTCTTCTGTGACTGCCGCATCCTGGGACGATCCCGCAGTCATGCGTTGAGATGCTTCAAACAGCACTCCCTGCGCTGTCCCGCCCTGTGCACCACGGTACGCTTCCGAGGGCACTTCCTGACTTGTTCCTTCCTGCACGCCGCCACGTATCTCCGGAGATGCCTCCGGTGTCATCCCACTCTGTAACCCACGGTGTGCCTCCGGGGATATTTCCTGCGCTGCATTCTGCGGTGATGTGCCGATGGCCCTGCTCTCCCTTCCCTGTGTCAGCCGCTCGCCCATGGGCATCAGCTCCACTGTCTTTTTACCTGTTTTGCCGCGACGGCCTCTGTCAGAACTCAATTCCTCCCCCGCTCCTAACTTTTCCTGAAATGCTGCATCTCCGTACAGCATCTCCATGTCCCGCCGGGTTACGCTCATTCTGGAAGACAGGTGATTTTCAAGATAATCCACCAGGTTTATCTTCAACACCCTTCTCTTTCCTTTGATATCCGCCACTGTTGACACGGAAAAATACAGATACAGTCCCAGGAAGCTGACGATGTAAAATGGAAGAATCGCCCCCAGTGTACGTCCCGCTAAGATACTCCGGCAGATACCCACTCCCGCGAACACTACCGATAAAAGCATCAGCTGTCCCGACAGATGATATATCAGGTCAAAGGAAAAATGCCCCAGTGACAGCCGGTTGATAAACTTGTCCACAAAAACAGGAATATTGTGGATTCCGTTGTTCAGTTCATAACAGTTTGAAAACTTAATCTTGCACTGCTTCAACAACTTGTTGTTGGTGATAGCCATATTGTCCGCCTCTTTTATCATATGCCGATAGAGCATCCCCAAAAATATCTTTAGAAAAATGCTCAGAACAAGACAGGCAAACATACATACAGACACTACTTTCTGCTCTGCAAAAACACTGATCATAACGCACCTCTCTTCCGCAAACTTTCCACAAAAACAGACAAGCCGGATTCGCGTTTTCACGAATTCGGCTTTTGTACATCTTAATTATAAGATATGTTTATCTTTTTTTACAGAATTTTCCATCGACAAATTTCTGGTTTTTTATCACTGTTCTATCTTTTTTAAAGTTATACCGTCAGACAGTTTTCCAAGTGAATAGTGAGGATCCTCCGGCAAAACGGATTGCTCTCTTTGAAACACAAGTGTATCTCCTTCCTTTCGGAAATACAGCACCCTGTCCGAATTTCCATACTCCAGCATCAGCATATCGCCATCCCACCGATATAGATTCGGCGCATTCGGGTCAGCAAACCCTGCATAGCTGCTTGGCAGCCAGCCAAAGGAAAATGTTCCATCTCCGTTCAGGTACATCATATAGCCATCGCCCATATATTCTGCATGTTTATCCGCCTTTCGAACCTGGTAAATTACTGCTCCTGCTGCAACCAGCATCAAAATGATCAGGCCCGCGATTATAATTTTATGCGCTTGCAATTTTTCTCCATCACCTGTACATTTCATAATAGTCGCCTTCTGAATTAATGTAATGTTTACTGTGTATTATTATATAGCGCACTCCTTACTTTCACAAGGTAATTATACGTTAAAGTTTTCAAAAAGCACAATTGAAAGGCAGGTCTAAATCTGCTATACTTTAAATAATTTATAGGAAGGAGAGAAAACTATTATGAAGTACAAGACAAGCGGAACCTGTTCACAGGAAATAGATATTGAAATAAAAGACGGCCTCATTGATTCTGTCCAGTTTGTAGGCGGATGCAACGGCAATCTGAAAGGCATCTGTGCACTGGTGAAGGGTATGAAGCCGGAAGACGCCATTTCCAGACTGAAGGGCATCAAGTGCGGCATGAAGCCCACCTCCTGCCCCGACCAGCTGGCAAAAGCACTGGAGAGCATGATATGAAAAAAATCGTATTGACAGGCGGGGGAACCGCGGGACACGTTACCCCTAATATTGCGCTGCTTCCCGCACTGAAGAAGGCAGGATATGAGATCACGTACATGGGCTCCCACGACGGCATCGAGAAAAAACTCATCAGTGATTTTGACATACCCTATGTGGGAATTTCTGCCGGAAAATTTCGCCGTTACTTTGATCTGAAAAATTTTACAGATCCTTTCCGCGTCATAAAGGGCTTTTCTGAGGCGAAAAAGTTTTTAAAGGAATACATGCCGAACGTGGTCTTTTCAAAGGGCGGCTTTGTCAGCGTGCCGGTAGTACGCGCCGCTGCTGTCCTGAAAATACCCTGCATTATCCATGAATCGGACATGACTCCCGGACTTGCCAATAAGCTCTGTGTTTCAGCGGCAAAAAAAGTATGCTGCAATTTCCCTGAAACTTTAAAGCTTCTCCCGGCGGAAAAAGCGGTACTTACCGGCTCGCCTATCCGCTCCGAGCTTTCCCAGGGAAACAGGATCGGCGGCCTGAACATGTGCGGTTTTTCTGCCAACAAGCCTGTTATTATGGTAATCGGCGGAAGCCTGGGAGCAGCAAATGTAAACAAGGCAGTGCGTGAAGCCCTTCCCAGACTCCTGGAGGATTATCAGGTAGTCCATCTCTGCGGAAAGGATAAGGTGGATAATCTGCTCCTGAACACCCCGGGCTACAAACAATTTGAATACATCAAGGCGGAACTGAAGGATTTGTTCGCCATGGCAGATCTGGTAATTTCACGTGCCGGAGCGAACGCCATCTGTGAACTCCTTGCCCTCAAAAAGCCTAACATCCTGATCCCCCTTCCTGCCGCAAGCAGCCGGGGAGACCAGTTATTGAATGCCCGCTCCTTTGAATCACAGGGCTTTTCCATCGTAATTGATGAAGATGACCTGACCACAGAACTGTTGGTAGATAAGGTTCATGAACTGTATTTCAACAGGCAGAACTATCATGATGCTATGTCGGCCAGCGGCCAAATGGATTCCATTAGCACGATTATGAAATTGATCGAAGAATGCTGTTAAAAATCGCATGTTTTTTTGTCAAAAGATAACTCCTGTAGTTTTTCAAAAACTGCAGGAGTTCTTTCATTTGTGTCGATATTGATTAAATTGTGTCGAAATTATGTGACAAATAACTTGCACATTATGCCTCAATTCTCTCCGATATACTTTGTCTCCCCTGGCTTTACCTCTGTCAATCCTTCTTTAGTGCTCACCCAGATGCTGACAACAGTAGGATTGTACATGGTCAGCCCGTCTGCAGAAAACTCCTGCTGCCGGGTGGCGCTGATATAGTTGTAAATCTCCATGTTGGAGGCATACCATATGTCCTCTTTACCTGCCATTTTTTCCACAAACGCCTCTATGACGCTCCAGTCTCCGGAATTTCCGAACTCAAAACTGTGCCCCCAGACATACATCAGTGGAAGTTCATAAAACCCCGCCACATTTAAAAAGCTGTCTCCCAGTTCCAGAAGACGGTCATCATGGTGGCAGGTGGGATGCCACTGCATAAAGTCAGCGGGCGGGAAAAATCCGTGGGTGCTGTTTACTGTTCTGGAGTACTTTATCCCCACGATTTTTGCCACATCGATCACGTCCGGACTATAGCTTCCAAAGGCATAGGACATTCCCTGCACCATTTCACCTGTAAGCTTTTCCAGTGTTTTCCTGTCCTCCTGCAGCTCCAATAGCAGCTGATGCCCTGTGATGGTGGTAGGATTTCGATGCTGTACGCCATGGCAGGCAATTTCATGTCCCTCATATACCTTTTTCAGTTCCCCGGCCGCCACATAAAAATTTCCCATTTCCCCCGGCTCCAGATTACCGGAATTTAAGTGGAATGTACCCTTCATTCCATGGCTCCGCAACAGTTCCGCAAGCCTTCGGTCAAATATTTGCCCATCATCATAACTGAAAGTCAATGCCTTCCTCAGTCCCTTTGGATATACAAATCTCATTGTGCCCTCCTTGTCCTCGAAAGCACGCGCTGACGCGCTCTTTCGTCTGCTTCGCAGCCGCTGCCTGCTTTCATCTGCTTCTACACTCGAAAGCACGCGCTGACGCGCTCTTTCGTCTGCTTCGCAGCCGCTGCCTGCTTTCATCTGCTTCTACACTCGAAA
>JAIDME010000092.1:0-9450 GCA_029050705.1 Acetatifactor sp. | reverse complement strand
GCACGCGCTGACGCGCTCTTTCGTCTGCTTCGCAGACCGCTTTCTCGTTAATAGCCGCAGAAAAACAAATGTCTGCTTCGCAGCCGCTTGTTTTTCTTTGCGGCTTATTATATCACAATATTTCAAAAACAGGAATATAGTAAATGGAAACTGAATATATATGGAAGCCCTACTATGCAACTAATCCCTTCCCTTCTGTTCGGAATTTCCGCCAGCCTGGATGCCCTGCTGGTGGGCACCAGCTACGGACTCCGAAAAATCCGCATCAAAGCACTGCAGAATCTGGCTATCAGCCTTGTATCCCTGCTGGGAACCTGTCTTTCTGCCTGCCTGGGAAGCCATCTGCTGCCATTTCTGCCACCCACTCTTGCCGGTTGTACCGGCAGCATCATCCTGATGCTCCTGGGGGCCTATTATATTGTAAGGTGGATTTCTACTATCCTGATAAAACACCGAACACAGGCCACGGACGAAATTCAGGTCTTAAACAAAGCACATGTCATAACAGAAATACGGGCAACAGGTAATGCAAAGGCACCCGCCAAGGAAAAGTCATCTATAGAAAAACCTCGGGGCTGTCTGTCGGCATTGGAAACATTTATTTTAAGCCTGACACTCTCCGTAAATAACATCGGTATTGGCCTAAGCGCCAGCATGGCGGGCCTGGCACTGCTTCCCGCCGCTGTGATGACCTTCGGATGTTCAGCTCTCTTTCTGCTGTGCGGGAACAGGCTGGGTCAAAGCCGCTTTCTGCGCCTGATCGGCAATACTGCAGACCCTATTTCCGGGCTTTTACTGATCGGACTGGGCATTCTGCAGCTTACAATTTAGCTTTAACTACTGCAAAATCATGGATTGCATAACCGTGACACCCCGGGGACAAACTAAACAAAAATAAACCGAAAGGGAGAACCCCATGAGTCTGTCCACAAAGCTTGATGAAAATAAAGAATATCTGCAGCAGACCCTGCCCCTTGAGAGCAGCTTTGACCTTATGACCAGAGACCTCCTTCTGGGCGAGACAAGGGCATATTTTCTAGGCGTCAACGGATTTTGCAAGACGGAAATACTGCAGCAGATCTTCTCCGATTTGCAGAATCCTCTGTATATGAAGGATGAGATGGTAAAAAATATCGAGTGTTATGTCAGTGCCAGGCTTGGTTATGCCCAGGTCTCCCTCGTCGATTCCTGGGATAGCCTTATCCGCAGTGTTCTCAGCGGCCCTGTGGCTCTGCTGATTGATGGTTTTGACCGGGCTGTCCTTATTGATGCCCGAACCTACCCAACAAGAGGCGTTGCGGAACCGGATTTGGAAAGGGTCACCCGCGGCTCCAGAGATGGTTTTGTGGAGACACTGCTGTTCAATGCCAATCTCATCCGGCGCAGAGTCCGTTCCCCGAAGCTTTGTTTTGCCATGCACAGTGTCGGAACAGAAAGCAAAACCGACGTGGCTCTGGCCTATCTGGAAGACACTGTAAACAATGAGCTTTTAAAAAAGCTGTCTGAAACCATCGATAACCTGCAGGTGTCCTCCCTCACCATGGGCACCAAAAGCCTGGAGGAGCTGCTCCTCCCCAAACGCTGGTGGAACCCTCTGCCCACCTTTCAGATTACAGAACGCCCTGACGTTGCATGCAGCTATCTGATGGAGGGACATATTTTAGTTCTGGTGGACAATTCCCCAGTGGTACTGATTCTTCCCTGTACCATCTTCCAGTTTACCCAGAACCCTGAGGACTATTACAGCAGCCCCTCCGTCGGCACTTACTTCCGCCTGGTTCGCTTTCTGTGCATTCCGGTGAGTCTTCTGTTAATGCCCTTATTTCTGCTGCTGACCGCATATTTTCCGGACATTTCCGCCCGGTGGGGTCTGCTGACCTCCTCTGACCTAAACGGCCCGCGGCTGTTCTTTTATGTCCTTGCAGTGGAATTTATTCTGGATTTATTCAAATATTCTTCTGCACTTAACTCAGGAAAATTTTCCGGCTCACTGTCCATGATAGGCGGATTGATCATAGGGGATATCGCGGTCAGTCTAAATTGGGTTTCAGTGGAAGCATTATTCTACGGTGCGGTAACGCTGCTGGCTTCCCTGGCTATCTCCGGCACGGAATTCAGCGGTGCCCTCAGGATCTACCGCATCTTTCTGATTGCTGCCACCGGCATCTGGGGCCTGCCCGGCTTCCTGACCGGCTTAGGTCTGGTCCTGCTCTCCATCGCCACCACACCCACCTTCGGCGGCTTCAGTTACTTCTGGCCCCTGTTCCCCTTTAACGGAAAAGCCCTGGGGCGGCTGCTGTTCCGAAGCCCCACGCCAAAAGCACAGCCCACAAAGGTATGGAGCCGAGGTAAAGTGAAAAGTCCGTAATTCTACAACTTTCAGACATATAAAAACAGCGGAAACCCTGTCTTCATGGGCTTCCGCTTTGCATTAAAATAAGCGATAGACGGGACTCGAACCCGCGACCTCCACCTTGGCAAGGTGGCGTACTACCAACTGTACTACTATCGCATATTTGGTATAAAGCAAGTCAATCACCTACAAAGCAGGTGATGGGAATCGAACCCACGTATCCAGCTTGGAAGGCTGGTGTTCTACCATTGAACTACACCTGCAAATATCAGTTCTTACGAACGAATTAAATGTTATCATAGAGAAAGCAAAAAGTCAACCCCCAAATTTCGAAGGTTAGCCAAAAATCCTTTGACAACCTCCCCCTGTCAACTTATACTGATTTTAGGGGATGGCACCCATAACAAAAAACGGCAATGGTAACCAGTAAACTTATTTGAATCGGAAAGAGGGGAGGATACCCATAGCAAAAAACACGGATTCCGAAGGGAAGAAAACAGTCCGTATCCTTGACGCAGAGGGGAACCAGATAGGTTTTACCTATCCGCGGCGGGCGGCAGGACTGGTAAAAAAGGGTCGGGCATATTATATGAACGACTTTTTGATTCGTCTGAATATGTCCGATGCCACGCTGCCGAACGGCAGACAAAAATCGGAGGTAATGAAGATGGATAATCATATCAACATAGACAACACGAACAAAGAGACAGAGAATCAGGTTTTAAAGTTGTATTTCAATCCTCGTAAATGGTCCTTTAACAAAGACTGCAGGGACAATGTGGGTAACCGTTCCTTTATAACAGGGCCGGATGGCGTACTTGCCGAGAGCTACATGCTTGGCAATTGGAGTTCTGCCTGGACGGAAATTGTTTCAGAAACGCTCCTTCTGCCCAAAAATACGGACTGCAGTTTTACTTTTTGGCTGAATGGCGGAGAAAATGACAGAAATGACGAGGTATGCCGTTTTGAAGTTGTTTTTAACAATGATCATGAACAAAGGCTTACCTACAATTTGAACCGAAACTATATTCACCCTGTCAAGAAGCTGAATGGATGGGAGCTTTACGAGATACCATTCCGGACGGAAGATAACGAGTATACGCAGTTGAAGTTTGTGGCCCAGAGAGCTTATTTGACAATTCTGGCAGCAAAGGATGTATCTGCATATGCGGATCTGCCGGACACCGTGGATCCCTTTGAGGGTGAGCGCCCCCAACGGCACAACATTATATTCACTGACGGTTTCCCCACCAACAGCTGGTACAGTACCAAGGCTCTTCAGGAGGCGCACAAGAGAAATAATGCCGCAATTCCGGGAATACCACAATTCCTACACATGCAGCAGGATGCCGCAAACGCCAAAATTCTCACATTCTTACAACAGCCGGACTCGTCAGTATCGGCAAACGGACAGAACAGTTCCCGGAGACATGCAGAAACACATGCAATTGACTCCGATAAGGATCAAACCGGTGCTTCTGCCGCCGCTCTGGTGAAAGAAATTTTTGACTGTATAGTAAACGGTGACTATGATTCTGCAGAAGATTTTGAGGATATTGTGGAAAACAAGGGGGAAATAATACGCGGAATCATAGAAAACGCTTTGCAGAATCTGCAGGGTACATTGCAGCAGATTGCAAATGAAGTTCAGACGAGCGCAAATACCCGCTTGGATGCTATTTCCTCAAATCTTAATGTTCTTTCATCCACCTGCGACATGCTGCAAGATCTTGATGTGGACAGCATTGCGGACAACATAAGAGCCGAACAGGAAAATGAAGATGAGGACGAAGAGGATGAGGATTTGGAGGACATCCTGTCCGACGCGGCAGACTTCATGTCGGATATAGCCGACGAGCTTCGTGACAACATCGAAGAAATAGCCGACCAACTTGAAGAAATCAGAGATTCTTTGTCGATTTAGTCAGATGTCCATCAAAACAGACCAAAAAAAGCTGCTGTGGAGAAATCCACGGCAGTTTTTTATACTCACAAATTGATGCCCAGAACCGGAATCGAACCAGTGACACGAGGATTTTCAGTCCTCTGCTCTACCAACTGAGCTATCTGGGCATGTAACGCATATTATGCATTACAACTTCAATGATTCTACATGGAAAACCATAAAATGTCAAGACCTGCGGTACGAAATATTACAACATTTTCCGCATAACCTTTACATACTTCAGGTCTGCAGCTTCCGCAAATCCGTTCCGCTCATACATTTTAGAAGTACCATGATACGGAAATTCAAACTTTTCGTCTGTAAAGGGATAAACCTCAATATAGGCATACTCATCTCTCGCCGCATCCTCACATACACGATCCAGGAGACTCTGTGCAATACCTTTCCCACGATATCCCGGAGCAATCAAAAAGCAAAATATTACCTTCACCTTTACGTCCGCCGCTTCCTCTGTCCGGTAATCGATTTCCCGAAACATTTCTGTCAGATATCGATAGTTCCTTCGATCATTGACATTGCACCAACCGACAACTTTGTCTCCCAGATAGGCAAGATACCCCTGCATCTCGCCTGTCCGGATCAATTCGATAGCCTTGTCCCTGCGCTCTTTCGGATCCGTCCACTGCTCGTTTGTCTTCCGGTCCAAATGTCCTTCCAGACAATAGCAAAATGCCCAATCTTCATGATCCTGAAATGCTATTTTATCAAAATAATACAGCCAGTCCTCACAAAGTTCCGAACTTAACGGCCGGATTATAAGTTTCTGTTCTTCCAACTCCGGACTCCTTTCAAAAATACCAACCCACTGCTGTTATTGGTTCTGCAGCCTGTAGTACTGCAGCAGAAGTTTTACCACTCTGCTGTAGCTGACCTTGCCGTCAGACACGCCGTTGACCTTGAGGTTAACGTCTATAAACACATCAGCCGCCTTGTCTACGACTTCCGTATCAATAAGCGCCTTACCGTTGATGCGCTCCCACTCCTCATCCGACACAAAAATATTGTCCTCCCAGACCTGCTTTGACACAGTCACCGGCTGAATCTCGGCCACGGTCTCCACAAAGGTGTCCGGATTCTCCTTCTCCAGTTTACAAATGTCATTATACAGGTAATTAAGCACACTCAGATAACCTGCATATTGGAAAAAAGCATTTTCAGACCGCACACATGCCAGATATCCGATAAAACTCGCCTCATCCTCGTATATGAATCCCTTCAAATGCGCCAGCTCATGGCACATGGTAGAGGGAATATTCAGGATGTGCATGACATCGTTATAATTCGCTTCCATTGAAAAGGGAAAATAATATCCCTGCATATACTGCTGACACATAAAATCGGAAAAAACCATGGCCTTCGGCCTTGGATACCAGCCATCCAGCTGTGGGTATACCGTTCCGAGACCCTGCATAAGCTCCCGCGCCTCATCCGCCATACAGCCGAGACCTCTGCTCCAGTTTTCACCGTCCCGTCGGGATATTTCAGTTCCGTCGGCACCGGTGTAAACCACCATTCCGCTTTCGTCCCGCTCCATGACCTCAGACAGCCTATTGCACTCCAACGCCACCATGTTGTACATTGTCACCAGCTCTACAGGCGTATATTCCCCATCATCCTCCCCGAAATAGCGCTCCGAAAAAGAAGACGCATGATACAAAATCAAGCAGTTCAATGTCATGATCAGGCAGACGGCAAGCACTGTCCAGGCAAAAAAGCGGAAAAAGCCCCGGGAAAAACGGCAGAAACCGCTTACCTGAGGAGTTCTTGCATACACCCACACGCCTGCGATTCCTTTCGCTCCTGAAGCTTTTCTCTCCAGTATACGGTTCCGGGTCCTCCTGACCGCATTGACAGCTCCAAATACTGCACACACAGCTCCAAGGGCCAGTGCGGCTGCCACCAGGACAAGCCCGGCGGCAATCAGCCATTCACCCACGGAAAAGGGAAAAAATCCCGTAATGCGCCCATATGTATTGACCCAGACCGTAAAAATATTTGCAATATACCAGTCGCAAAAAGCCGCACTGCACCATGCTGCCACATTCAACAGAAAAATGACTGCTAAGATAACCAGAAAAACTATTTTTGCTTTCTTATTTTTCCCAAGAAATGTATTCTTCATAATCATCCCAGATACAGCAGATCCAGGTCTTTCCCTGGTTCAGCACAATTTCATTGCCAGCCGCGTCGTAATACAACGTAGGATTCGGGTTAAAATAATTACCATAGCTGGGATCGCTTGCGCCCTTGCGCTCCCACGTACCCTCAATAACCTTGCCGTTGGTAAACACATATGCCTTGCCGCTGCCGTCCGTCACAAAGTCAAGGTAGTCACTTTTAGGGTTATTGGGCTCCTTCCTGGAACCATGGCAAACCTTAAAAATAACATTAGTTACGGTCAGTTGCTCTCCGGTGAGACCACAGGTATGCGGCGCCCCGTACTGGCTCCTGTAATACAGCCTGTCCTCCGCATTGTATTCAAAGCAGGGCTGATGGCTTCCGTAACCGCCGGAGTTTGTCTGAGTACCGCCGGGGTAAACCTTCGTAGCGTCAGGGCAGTCATCATAGGTTGCCAGATACCCGTCATCCGCAAATTCAAAAGCCTTGACAAAGGTACTTCTGTATTCCTTTGCATAGCCCTTGGCTTCAACGCCTTCCGCATACTTCTTCACATTCAGGACGCCGGTAAACTCGGTAGCCGCGCCCGGCATCATATCTTTATTCCGTTCAAACGCCCTGTCATAACTGTTGTCGATGACCGGATCCGTGCTGATGTTATCAATATGTTCGGATTCTACCAGCAACTCCACCCAGGGTATTGCAAGACCCCAGTTTACATAAATTGAGTCAAAAGACATAGCCTCATGGATATAATAGTCGCGGCTGGAACGAACCGGTCCGATGAACTCCAGGTCGTCATAGTCCTCGAATATGGGCATCAGTCGTGTAATACGGCCCTCGACAGGTGCCTCATAAATAATGCTGGCATAAGAAATACCCATCTGCTTCATGAGAGGGCTGCTGTCCTTGTAGCCTCCCCGCTTGTTATTCGGTACCATGATAGCCATATTTCTTCTGTTAGCAATTGCTTCGTCCTTCCACTCGCCGGTAAGCCAGCTCTGCATCTTGCCGTCCACCACGGTCCGCTGTCCGATAGTATGCTTCTCGCCGCCTGATTTCATGCCGTTCTCCAGCACAACCCCCTCATCCTCCGGAGTTGATTCACTCGGAGCATCAGGTTCCCCCGAAGAACTCGGCTCTTCCGGGTCATCCGCTATAATAGGTGACAAGGTGGAAACCGGAGAAGACGGCCCGTTTTCACCATCGCCACATCCTGCCAGGACGCCCATAGTCATCGCTATTACAAGTGCTGCTAAAAGTTTTTTCTTCATAATAGAACTCCTGTCCTTTCATTGTTGTCTGTTCCGCTTTCTATTTTATCTCTAAAAAGGCATTTTGTCCATTTATTCAGCAAAAAAAGTTTTCATTTTGCTACGAATATGATATAATAACCGCAAAAGAAAAATAAAGCGCAGACTTATGGATTTAGGCAATATGGGGGTATCAGTCATGCAATTAAAGGAAAATGTTGATGTATCTGCGTTTCTTGCAGTCACTGAAAAATGTTCCGGAGATGTTTTTTTTCACACACATGAGGGCGATATTTTAAATGTAAAATCACTGCTTTCGCGCTATGTGGTTGTCTCCGTGTGCAAGCCGGGAGAATTACAGAAAGCCCGTATCGTCTGTACGGACGAAGAGGATTATGCTGTTCTGTCTGATTTCCTTCAGCCGGACGCAGAGGACTGAAAATTACAGGAACAGTAAATCCGGCATTCTTTATGGAATGCCGGATTTTATTAAATCAATAACCTTCTGTCAGCTGCCATAGACACGCCGAAGCAATTCCTCCAGTTTATCTTTGCCTAAAAAGGAAGCAAGTCCCTGCAGCGCATTCAAATCAATCTTTTCCTTTTTAATATTTCCCGCAAGATTCTCCAGTGTGTCCTTGCTCACAAAGGGAGCCAAACCGCACAGCTCATCCGGACAAATTTCATCCACGTTTATTTTTTCAGCAAGCCTGTTCAGGGTCTCCCTGTCCGCAAAGGGTGCCAGGCCCACCAATTCATCCAAATTGACTTTCTCAACCTTCTCGGTCAGCTTCTTCAGGGTCTCCCTGTCCACAAAGGGTGCCAGGCCCACCAATTCATCCAAATTGACTTCCTCAACCTTCTCCGCCAGCTTCTTCAGGGTCCCTTTACCTGCAAAGGGCGCCAGACCCATCAATTCATCCAGACTGATCCTTTCTGTCTCTTCTGCCGCATTACCCACGCATTTCTGTACCTGCTCCGGCTCCATCAGGGGTACTGCGTCACGGATTTCCTCCAGAGAAAGCGTTTCTTCTGTCTTTCCGCTGGTGTAATCAATAACCTTCTGCACATTTTGAACCTGTCGCTGTACTCCCAGCAGCCGATCCAGGCTTATATCCAAAATTTCACACAGTTCCTCCAGCTTTCCGATATCCGGCATGGAATTGCCTCTCTCCCAGTTGGATACTGCCTGATAGCTGACCCCCATGGCATCCGCCAGATTCATCTGTGTCATATTTTGGGCGATCCTGGCTTCCCTGATCTCCCTGGCAACTTTCATTGTATCAAACACTCTGCTTCCCTCCGTCTTCTTCCGTCCGAACCGACTCACTCTCCGCCCGGACGATGATATTTAGCGATGACCGGTCTCACTGAGTATATTCTAACATTTCTTTCTGCCTTCGGGAATCAATCGGTGCTTTAGAACGGGAATCAACCAGCGCTTGAGTCCAAATGGCTGCTCTCCAGTTCCTCCATAATCTGAATCATATTGTGAATATTGTGAGTCTCCCTGACCTTTTTGCGAAGGTACTGCAATAATTCCAAGTAACTGATACGTTCCGGAACAAGACCTTCCACCACGCCGGGATAAAGGTCCTTCATATTATCTACCATAGCTTTCACTATCTGTTTGTTCAAAATAGTGTCATAGTTCTCATAACAGATTTCGACCGTTTTGTCGATCAACATGTGAAAGACCTGCTGGTTTACCGCCTCCGCCTTTCCCTGGAACAAAACCTTATCGTAGGAGAGTATCTGGT
>JAIDME010000091.1 GCA_029050705.1 Acetatifactor sp. | reverse complement strand
CAACATACTTCTTGCCGACTTACATACCAACGTCAGAGACCATCTGGATAAAACGTCTGTAGGAGTCATATACAAAACGCTCAAATGCAGGGTCAGGATTACCTGCGATCATTGCAGCAACCACTTCGTCATTCAGACCAAGGTTCAGAATGGTATCCATCATACCCGGCATGGAAGCACGCGCACCGGAACGTACAGACACAAGCAGGGGATTCTTCAGATCTCCAAACTTCTTGCCGTTGATCTTTTCCATTTCCGCTACATATTCCATGGTCTGGCCCATGATTTCATCATTAATTTTGCGGCCATCCTCATAGTACTGGGTACAAGCCTCTGTGGTAATGGTAAAGCCCTGAGGAACAGGCAGGCCGATACTGGTCATCTCAGCCAGGTTTGCTCCCTTGCCGCCGAGAAGGTTACGCATGCTCATGTCACCCTCACTGAATAGATACACCCATTTTTTCATTCTCGTGTTTCTCCCTTTCAAAATTAGTTTTTAAACAGTCAAAACAGTTCGACTGCTTGTACAAATAGTCGAACCATTGCTCCGTACCAACCTATTGTAACAATTTACCAAAAGAATATCAAGCCGAATTTGTCAAATTTTTGACGTACTGGTCTTTTTTGTGCAAAAACGCAAAATGTAAGCCTTTACACTGGCAGGAAACTGTCAAAAATAAAAATGTCAAATTCTTTTCTTGCCGCCTCCAACTCCTCCCGGCTCTTGATCGTCCAGGCAGCTGCGGTATTGCGGTACAGGCCTCTGCAGATCCTGCGGGAAAAAACTTTGGGATGCTTCTTATTGTATGCCACGAAATCCGGCTTTGTCAGAAAGTTAAACAAAAGGTTCTGCAGCAGGAAATAGAGAACGCCGGTATATTCTTTTTCCTTCAGAAAGGCTTCCGACAGCTGGCCTCTCACTACGTTCCTTCTGTTTCTGCGATACCAGAATACTCCAAGGGGATTAAAGGACTCAATGCAGTACACTCCCTTATAGTCTGCCAGCAGCCTGTCCCCCGCGGAACAGATAGCCGTGTCAAAACGTTCTATCTTCAGTTCCACGATCAGAGGCACCTTCCCGTCCACCAGTTTCAGCACATCCTCAAATTTCGGGATGGTCTGATCCGAATCGCAAAGCCTGAACTGCTGCAGTTCCTCATAAGTATAGTCACATACCTTTCCCTCTGCCCCGCAGATTCGTTTCAGGGTGTAGTCATGAAACACCACAGGCACCTGATCCTTTGTCATCTGAATGTCCATCTCTATGCCAAAGCCGGCCTCCACCGCCCCGGCAAAAGCACGCAGAGAGTTTTCCGGTGCATCTGTCTTATTGTCATGGAGCCCTCTGTGGGCATAG
>JAIDME010000090.1 GCA_029050705.1 Acetatifactor sp. | reverse complement strand
TCCCATGGCTGACCGTGCCAGATCATGCCAAATATCTCCTCCGGCGTAAAAATGTGCCCTGCGCGTTCCGAAAGGCACCGCAGCAGATCAAACTCCACCGGAGTAAAAAGTAATTCCTTCCCGTCAATCAGCGCTCTGTGTTTTCCCAAATCCAGGAGAAGCGAACCGTAGCAAAACTGAGTGCGGTCTTCCAGCGCCACCTTGATACGAGTCTCCACTTTTGCCCAGAATAGCTCAGCGGAAGTATCCTTGGTGATATAGTCTGCAGCGCCGGATGCAAATCCCTCGATCTGCTTGTCAGTCTCGGTAAGACAGCTCAAAAAAATAACCGGCTTGTTGCCCGTCTGCTTACAAAGTCTTTCGCAGATAGAAAACCCGTCCTCCCCCGGAATCATCACGTCTAACAACACGCAGTCAAAAGGTTCGGCCGCCGCCAGATTCAGCGCATCCGCGCCGTTTTCCGCAAGCCGAACGACGCAGCCATGACTTCTCAGAATATCCGCCCAAATCGCACGTTCATCGGGGATATCATCCACCAGCAGAATCCGCCATAAACCATCATGTCGTTCCGGCTTTTCCGGAACTGCCTCTGACGGTTCATCGGGTATGGGAATATCTGTCCCTATCTGACGCAGAAAGCTCAAATAGGCATTTCGAGCCTGATTACGCCGCAGCCGCGATACCGGAATGCTGTGTCCGTTCTTTGTCATAATACAATCGCCATCTATGGATTGGATGTAGTTTAAATTGACGAGATAAGAACGATGGGGCTTAAAAAACTCCGGTCTGGATAAGAGCTTCCCCTCAAAATCCGTCAGGGCAGCAGTCACCTCACGAGTTACGCCGTCCGCCATATGAAAGGCTACCGTCTTATTTGTAACTTCCACATATTCAAGCCCTGCGAAAAATATCCTGACAACTCCAGCCCGTTTTTTCAGCACAAAGCTCTGTTCTTCGTGTACAGCCAGCTCACTTACCGCCCTGTCCAGCAGCGGAAAAAGTGAATCGGCATCTGTGGGCTTAAGTAAGTAATTGTATGCTCCCACGCTGTAGCTCTCTACGGCAAATTCCGGCGATGCGGATATGAAGATAAGTTTAACATTCTTATCCAGCTTCCTCAGCTCCTGTGCAGCCTGGATTCCGCTAACTTCCGGCATGAGTACGTCCAGCAGAACAAGATCGTACTCTCCGCCCCCCGCATCACACAGAAAATCTGTTACATTGTAAAATAGGCGACTGTCAATACTTACCTTCCGGCTGAGCTGGTATTCCGTGATCAGCCCGGAGAGGCGGGTCAACTCCTCTTCATCATCATCGCAAATTGCTATCCGCATACTTCACCCCCCCCACAAAACAATTGTGTTTCCTATATGTTATAATACCACAATCTTTATTTTCTATCAAATCGAATATAAACAGGCAGGCAAAAAGACGGCCTCCGCAC
>JAIDME010000009.1 GCA_029050705.1 Acetatifactor sp. | reverse complement strand
ATGATTCCCTTCTGCAGCTGCTTCACAATGCCGGAGATCACTTCGTTCTCCACAGGCTGCCCCACTTTTGATTCCGTACCATGCCCACCAGATTTCCTCTCATGGCTTCCAGAGACGAACTCATAACCGCCGTCTCCCCTTTTCCCTTGGAGAGCAGCCTGCTGGCCCTGTTCTCTGTAAAGTCAAACCCCGCGTTCTGATCCACAACACCGGTCAGCATCTTGATAGGCCTCGCAATGCTTCTGGAAATCAATGCCCCGGCCAGAGCTATCACGATCAGGATTATCACCGAAACTATCGAACACCGGAAGATAAAATCATTGACAGAATCAAATGCGTCGCTCTTGTCCGCCGTCAACACCAAAATTGCCTTGCCGCTCCTCATCACATAGTATCCGGCCAATTTGTCGGTTCCCTTATAATTATATTCCGTCACCCCGGACTCCGGTATGATTCCCTTCTGCAGCTGCTTCACAATGCCGGAGATCACTTCGTTCTCCACAGGCTGCCCCACTTTTGATTCCGTGGGGTGCATCAGCATGATTCCGTCTGACCCCACCACATACACATAACTGGAAGGCATACCCTCAAGTTTCACATGTCCATACAGATTTTCCAGTCCTTCCGTTTGAGGCACCTCGTTTCCTGAGGCATAGGCTGCCGTCTCCAGGTTTACCCCATAAGCATCCACCAGAGTCTTCATATCTCCCATAACGCGTTTTTTCAGCGACGCCTTGGACTGTTCCATGGCCAGCACCATCACACAACTCACGCAGATGATCGCTGTCAGCATCATGGCAGTCATCACTCTGGTCTGGATACCCCGGAACATCCCCACCTTTTTCTTTTCGACCACCTTTTCCAGAATTTCATCCGCCTTTTCTTCCAAGGCCTTCGCATCAATATTAAGACTTTGTCCCACTTTGTTTAACAAATCATTCTTTTCAGTCGCCATACTGACCCTCCTGTAAATTCAAGTGACAGAAATATTATACAATATTTTTTTCTATGTTTCACTATTTTTTTTAAACATTTTTAGTCTTTTTGACTTGTAAATCCTGTTATTTCCAAATATAATTGTAATTAATTCACAGTAATCCCGTTATTCAGCATTTAAGGAAGGTGTTTATTATGGACAAAGAGAAACAATTCCCCGATTTTAAAACGTTGTGCGATATAGCGAAATTATATGCATCCTGCATGAATGATTATCTCTACGTACTTGACCTGACTCAGGATGTCTATTTCATTACGGAGAATGCTCTGAAGCGCTTTGCACTGCCGGGCAGCATGTTCAGTGACACCCGGAACAATTTCCGCGCCGTTGTCCACCCTGATGACTTTGATATGCTGATAGCGGATCTGGATGAAGTCAGTTCCGGCAAAAAAGATGAACACAACCTGAAGTACCGCTGGATCGGTCTGGACGGTTACTTTGTCTGGATCAACTGCAGAGGACAGCTTCTGCGCACGCCCGGGGGCACTCCACACCTGATGGTCGGCTGCATCAATGAGATTGGAAACAGCCAGACGGCGGCGGATAACATCAGCGGCCTTCTGGGTGAATCCTCACTCCATGAACGTGTCAGACAGATGATGCCATCTCTGCGGAACGCCATGTTCATGAGACTGGGCATTGACGATTTCAAGATTGTCAACGAAAGACACGGCACTGACTACGGCGATTTTGTGCTGCGGGAGGTTGCGGACTGCATTCAGCGCACCCTTGGCCCCCGGCAGTATGTTTACAGAATTGTCTCTGACGAATTTATGGTACTGGATCTGAATGATTCAAATTACAACGAAATGAACCGCCTTTACCACCGCATCCGCACTGAGGTGGATTCCCTTGTGGCCCGGGAAAACTACAAGGCAATTTATACGATTTCCGCCGGTCTCGTCCCTCTGGCGAACCTGGAAAACAAGCAATACGATTACACCAGTTACAGCGAAGCTATGAAGCTTTCCGAGTTCGCCATGTCCCAGGCTAAAGCCCGGGGCCGGAACCAACTGTATTCCTTCCGTCGGGAAGACTACTCCGCCTTCCTTCGCAGACGATATCTGAACAGCTGTCTGAGTCAGGCTGTGTCGGATAATTTCAACGGCTTCGAGCTGAACTTCCAGCCTCTGGTTGCAACGAACGGGGAACTCCTTTACGCTGCAGAGGCGCTCCTCCGCTTCCGAACCCGGGCGGATGAGCTGGTCTCACCGGTGGAGTTTATTCCCCTCCTGGAGGAAAGCAGCCTGATCATACCGGTGGGCAGATGGATCATTCGCAACGCTTTGACGTTTTGTAAAAAAATGCGGGAAAGACATCCCGATTTCCGCGTGTCTATCAATCTGTCCTACATCCAGCTTCTGAAGACGTCTCTGTTTGATGACATAAAGAATGCACTGGATGAACTGCAGCTTCCGCCCGACTGCCTCATCACAGAGTTGACGGAAAGCGGCCATCTTGAGGACAGCGCCGCCGTCAGAAGCGTATGGTCCAAACTTAAAGGCATCGGTGTGGGAATTGCCCTGGACGACTTCGGCAAGGGGTATTCCAACCTGACCAACATCGGGAATCTGCGCCCCAGCATCATAAAGATCGACCGCAGCTTCACTTTAAAGGCATTGGAAAATGCTTATGAATTTGATCTGCTGCTCCATATTATCAAAATGGTTCACAGCCTGGGCCTGGGTCTGGTGGTGGAGGGAATCGAAACCTCGGACGAGCTGGCTCGGATTAATCTTCTTGAGCCTGATTACATCCAGGGATATTATTACAGCAAACCCTGCACACAAAATGAGTTTATGAATAAGTTCCAAGGGAAATAGATTACAGCGTCAGCTTTCCTTCTATTCCCTCAAATTCAATATGCTTCTCGGTGCCGTCCTTCAGCCTGATGATGACAGGACCATAACCGCCGCACCACTCCGGGTCAGCATAGACCAGCTCCTCTATGGGAAACAGCTCATCCTCCTCAAAATCCAGGTGGCTCTCTTTGGTGAGCACCTGGGAGATCAGGATGTAGGGCTCATAGCCATACTGTTTTTTTCTGGCCGTTTCGGCATAGAGAACAACGGATTTCTCAGAATCCGGATTTGTTCCGGTACTGCGCAGCAGCTTCAGGTCTTTCCAGCCTCCGTAATAGATAGTCATGGCCATCTGCTTTTCATTACCCTGGGAATCTCTTCCCTTCAAAATAATCGCTTTCCCGCCTCTTTGTGCTTTCTCGATCACTTCCGTCCCGTTGTCCGGAAATCCATAGGAACCGAGGGTCAGTTCCACAGGGCATCTGTGCAGCCGCAGCTTGTCAACCCTTAAGATGCCGCAGGGAACCGCAAAGTCCGCCAGATTGACTGCCTGAATCCAGTGGCATTCCGTATCCAGACGATAATCAAAAAACTGCCTGCGATACAAAACTTCCTGTTCTTCCCCATACCAGAAAGTCACGTTTGCCCGGGATATCTTTCCTGTGGTACTGTCCAATAAAACGTACTGCTGTGCCTCCACCGGACACGCCTGTCCGCCCTTCTCAGCAGGGTGTGGAACGGACTCTCCGGAAATGGATTTCCGTGGAATGGATTCCCTGGGAACGGATTCCCATGGGTACTTCGTATTATAACAGAGCTTAGAGTAATTCCACATGCCATGGATATCACCTACATTTTTAACCACCTTGCCCGTCCTCAGGATTGTCTCGCCGTTGGCTTCATGATTGGAGAAACAGAGCGCAGGTCCGTTTAATGCAGTCACTTTCACCTGATCTTTCTTTAACTCGTCCCAGGTTCCGTTGTTTTCTTTAGCTGTCCAGAAAGGATGCTCCGCCGGCAAATGCAGGCACAGAAATGCCTTGCCCAGCCAGAAGGGGGATTCCGCGCAGGAATAGCCCTGCACCAACGGCGAAAACTGCCCGTAAAAGCCCAGAGTCGGAATGCCCTCCCACAGAAAATCCTCCCTCCCCAGGAACTGCATCAGGGAGCCGGAGGAAATACGCCTTGCAAGTCCGGGATCCCCCTTGCTGTCCCGCAGCAGCATGTTGCCGTCGAAAGCGCTTGTGGCGGCATTGCGGTAAATATTGCTCCTGCCCCACATATTCGTCCAGCCGTCCCTGTCAAAGAAATCCCCGTAAGTCTCCATAAGCCTGTTGGAATGCTCCTCAAACTGCTTTGCCAGGTAAGGCTCATTCTCATAGCCGTACCAGAGGTTCCAGATGGGCGCATACACATTGAAAGCCCAGCAGGAGTAATAATCAAAGGAATGTCCATCCCGATACCAGCCGTCCCCCGCATAATAATTCAAAATCGCCTGGGCATGATCCAGCATCACATCCTTTTGAATAGGATATCCCTCCATATGCAGGAATGCCATGTCCAGCATATTGAACAGTCTCCAGTTCTGGGGCACCGTGTTCTCATGGGCATAAGACTCCAGAAAGTCTGCTATGATATCTTTCTCCTCCCTGGTGTATGTGTCCCATATCTGTTCTCTGCTGACCCAAAGGCAGATGACCAGCGCACAGGTCTCCACCGTCTGCTGAAAAGCCCGGAAGGGATCGGCATGACCGGTGATATCCTGCTGATCCTCATAGGTGCCTATATAGAGTGCATCCCCCTTCGTACAGCAGCGCAGCACCTGATTTTTATAATATTTCGCCATAGGATAACCGCAGATTTCCAGCTCCGGGATGTTCTGTATCATAGGTGCCGCAATAAAAAAGGAGCGGGTCAATCCTTCAAAAATCTCCGCAAGCCGTTGGGTGTGCTGAGCTTCCTCCGAATCCCGCAGGTGCGGGTAAGTAATCTCTGTTTCCTTCCTTGGCATCACAATAGGCTTCTCAAAGTCATCAATATGCTGAAAAATCCCCTCCAGCATATATTTCCCGGCTTCCAGCCAGCTCTCTCTGGTCAGCCCGGTGCAGGGGCTCAAATCATAATCCAAAAACTTCGGTTCAAATTTCATGGCTATCCTCCTTTTCATCACATGCCGGGCGGCGTGACTTGCCGGACGGCCGCCTTGTTATGCAATATCCTCCATCTGTGCCGTGTACAGGTGGTAATAATATCCTCTCTTTGCCATCAGTTCCTCATGTGTGCCGCTCTCCAGAATACCCCCCTGGTCCACATACATAATTTTATCACAGTTCTTAATGGTAGAAAGTCTGTGGGCTATGATAAAGGATGTACGACCCTGAAGCATGGCGTTCAATCCCTGCTGCAGAGCCTTTTCCGTCTGCACATCGATACTGGATGTGGCCTCATCCAAAACCAGAATGGAAGGGTCGGAAAGCAGCGTCCTGGCAAATGAGATCAACTGCTTCTGTCCCTGGGAGAGCAGGGACCCCCGCTCTTTCACCTCTGTCTGCTAACCCTCCTGAAACCTGCGGATAAATTCGTCCGCACATACCGTCTCGCTGGCCTTTACAATTTCCTCCGGTGTGG
>JAIDME010000089.1 GCA_029050705.1 Acetatifactor sp. | reverse complement strand
TGGTTAGAGGGACTGAACATTTCATTCATCCCTTTATCAGATATTTTTATATTCATTTTTAATATAATGGATTATATTGTGTTGATCACACAATCGAAACGATTGATAGTTAGAATAATTTATTGTTCATGAGAAGTCTGCTGCCATATATGGCAACGATAAAATCCTTTACTGGCAGCAGTCGTCTACCTGAATTTATCTTATACTTACTGAAAATCCTTTACTCTTCAAATAATCAACCGCCAGTTTCAAAAGTTCCCCATTGTTCACCGTCTCATCCATGGTATCATCCCATACACGGGGAGTCTTACTGCCTGTAACCATGCCTCCATGTGTCCCCTCATTTGCCCATTTTGCCACCTGTTCACCTGTAGCATTATAATAATTGTCCATAGAATCCGTATCGATATATACAGACGCTATTACTTTGTTCCCTTTTATCTTAGATTCCACTTTTATAGCTGACCGAAGGAAGTCATATTGCCTTTTATATGATTTCGGATCATAGTCATCATAGTATTCCTGCAGAAAATAATTCAGCGTCTCATACACCCTTTCTGCCAGTTTATCAACCATTTTTGCCATAGTGGGCATTAATGCCTTTTCTAATTCATTCATGTTATTTATGCGTTTTGCCATTCTTCCTACCTCTTTCTGGTGCTTCAATCACCGTAATATTTTTTGCGTTGTAATCACTCCTGTCACTCTGGAATGGTTTAAAGAATACATAATACCCTGGAGCAATATACTCACCGTTTAATTTTGAATGGTGGATAAAATACGTGATGTTGTCTTCTCCACGGATAAAGCCATATCCCTTGTTGTGAAAATATTTTGTTACTCTACCATACATTTGTTTTGACCTCTCCTTCCTTGTTATCAATGGGATTTTTCTGTCAATGAAATGGTGTTTTCAAGTTAGTTCTGGATTGATGTTATAGAATGCCCCTGTGACGCTCTGTAAGGCTCATAGAGCGCGTTTTAGATTGTTTGTGTGGAAATATGGGGTATATGCTTTGGGACACTAAAATAAGCGGTTATCCATGTCATATGACTGATAACCGCTTATGCAGGTGTCCAAATATTTAATTGCAACAATATACAGAACTTCTCCTTTCCTGTACAATTTTCAATCGAACATATGTTAGATTACCTTTTTGATTACCTTTTGCTTTTAGACAACAAAAAAACCTTGAAAATTCAAGGTTTTTCAGAGCAGATGACGGGAGTCGAACCCGCCTCCTCAGCTTGGGAAGCTGATGTACTACCGATATACTACATCTGCTTAGTCACTAGACATCTGCCTCAACGAAAGTTATTATAGCATATACTTCAAAATATATCCAGTAAAATTTTATTTTTTTCTACGAAATAGCCCCCAGCCACCGAAGCGCGTTTTCAATTCCATTGTCATTGATATCCGTGCTCACATAATCGGCAATTTTCTTCACGTCCTCCGTGGCATTTCCCATGGCAATACCCACATGGGCCCGTTCAATCATAGGAATATCGTTGCTGCTGTCGCCGATTGCCACTGTCTCTTCCATGGAAATCCCCAGTGCCCCGGCTACAAAGTCCATGGCGCTGGCTTTGGAAAATCCCTTGGGTATGATTTCGAAAAAGCCGCCCCTTCTGTCCACAAAATCCAGGTTGTCCGCAAATTCCCTGCGGAACCCGTCCATTTTTTCCACTCTGTCAGCATATGCAAAAAATTTATCAAAATGGCCGGGAGCCTCCTGAAAGCTGCCATAGCAAAATTCATCAAAACGGCTGATAAATCTGCGATATGTCTCCGTAAAAATCCTGTCATCACTGTCACGGTAATTATTTTCGGTGCCCTCAAGACAGGCGTCAATCTCATATCTGCGCAGCCCGTCAATAATGCGGGCGCCATCCTTCGGAGAAAAAGTCTCATGCAGCAGCGTCTCGCCCCGGTAGACCACCATGGTGCCGCAGCCCATGATCAACCCGTCAAATTCTGTCTGCTCCGTAAGTTCGGTTCCCACCAGCGTCTGAGTTCTGCCCGTATTGATCATGCAGATATGCCCGTTCGCTCTGGCACGCTGAACAGCGGCTCTGGCGCTTTCAGGAATCACGCGCCCGTCGTCGCCCACCAGCGTTCCGTCTATGTCAAAAAATATCAGCATCTCTCAGCTATAACCTCCCGGAATAAAATCTCCTGTACGGTAAAATCAAACCCGGCAGAACATTCCGCCGGGCTCATGTATTCCGTATTATTATGCAACCTTGGATTTAGCCAGCTCTGCAAGAGTCTTGAAGCCCTCCGCATCGTTGACAGCCATCTCAGCCAGCATCTTTCTGTTCATATCAACTCCTGCAAGCTTCAGACCATACATAAACTTGCTGTAAGAAAGGCCATTGATTCTTGCAGCCGCATTGATACGTGCGATCCACAGCTGTCTGAACTGACGCTTTCTCTCTTTTCTGCCTGCATATGAGCTGGTAAGCGCTCTCATAACAGCCTGCTTCGCTACTCTGTACTGCTTGCTTCTTGCTCCTCTGTAGCCCTTTGCAAGCTTTAAGACTCTATTATGTTTCTTCTTGGCATTCATGCCGCCTTTGATTCTTGCCATATCACTTTTCCTCCTTAACCAAGCCTATAAATAAGGTAAAATCTTCTTCATGTTCTTTACATTTGTTTCATCTGTCATAGCCGGCTTTCTCAGATTACGCTTATTCTTCGTAGTCTTCTTAGTCAAGATATGGCGCTTGTAAGCCTTGTTTCTCTTTAACTTACCCGTTCCTGTCAGTTTAAAACGCTTTGCAGCTGATCTGCTTGTCTTCATCTTGGGCATAACATATTCCTCCTAAACTTAAATTAATCTATTTTAACTTTCGCTAACCAGCGTACAATACACT
>JAIDME010000088.1 GCA_029050705.1 Acetatifactor sp. | reverse complement strand
ATTTCTATATAGGCTATATGGCGCTGACGGGTGCCATCTCCATAGGCGATTTTTCCATGTGTGTCGCAAGCGCCAGTACGTTCTACTGGAGCCTCCACGCCATTGTAACGGGGATTCAGGATATCAACAAAAAGTGCGCCTACGCCCACAGATACATAGAATTTATGAACTACCCCGCCGCAATGCCCAAGGGGAACAGCTCCGTAAAGCAGGGTGAACATATCATTGAGTTCGTAAACGTGAGCTTCCGGTATCCACGAACTGAGAATTATGTTCTCCGCAATATAAACATTACCATAAAACCGGGAGAGCATCTGTCCATAGTGGGACTGAACGGCGCGGGCAAGACCACCTTCGTAAAGCTGCTCTGCCGATTGTACGATGTAACCGAGGGTGCTATTCTAATAGACGGCGTAAATGTCAAGGATTATTCCGAGGAGGAGTACAGAAAGCTGTTTGCGGTGGTATTTCAGGACTTCTTCCTGTTTGCTTTCAGCCTGCGTGAAAACATAGCGCTGACAGGGGAATCCGACGATGATCGCATCAATGAGGTGTTGAAACAGTCCGGCCTGTATGAAGACGCGCAGAAGCTGGATAACGGTCTGGACACTCTGCTGTTCAAGGGCTTTGATGAGAAGGGCACCGACCTTTCGGGCGGTCAGAAGCAGAAAGCAGCCATCAGCCGCGCCCTCTACCGCAACTCTCCCATCGTCATTCTGGATGAACCTACGGCGGCGCTGGATCCTGTAGCGGAGTACGACATCTACCGCCGTTTCAACACACTTGTGGGCGGCAAGACCGCCATCTATATCTCACACCGCCTGTCCAGCTGTAAATTCTGCGACAGAATAGCGGTGTTCGCCGACGACACCATAAAGGAGTACGGCACCCATGACCAGCTTGTAAACAGAGCAGGCGGGATTTATGCGGAAATGTTTGCCGCCCAGGCACAATACTACGTGGATACAGTTTAGCCATGCGGAAATGCCGACACAAGATGACCGTGGAAGCTTGCTTCCTAATGGCATTTCGTGTCTGCATTTCCATAGGGCGAACTGCCACGCTCCCTTATTTCAGCAGCCTGCACTTCTTTGCGATCCGCACCAGCAGATATCCTTTGGGAAATCCCCTAAGTTCTTCTTCCGTCACCCCTCTGAACAGGATCAGCAAGGCAAAATAGAACACCGCCCCGATTATTATGGCCGGTATCACGGAAATCCTGGGGGATTTGGTCAGCATCAAAAGCAGCTCGTACACTGCCCAGGCTATGGCTCCCATAAAGGCAGACGCCAGAAGGGGGATCAGGAAAGTCCGCGTAATCTCCTGTTGATATCCCACAGCCTTCCGCACGGATATCTGGTTCAGGATACACATGGCCCCCGAGTACACAATGTTGGCAATGACAATGCTGTACAGATCAAGATTGGTGTAAAACAACAAAAGACTTGCCACCGCTGTCTGAATCATCAGGGCAATTCCCGCGTTGATAATAGGCGCGTTCAACTTTCCCAACCCTTGCAAGATCTGACTGTTTAGAGTGGACAGAGAATAGAACACCACAGACACCGCCAATGCCATCAGCAGACCTGTGGCAAGGTCCTCCGACTCCTGGGTATTGCGGAACAGCAGACAGGTCACCGGCCTTGCCAGGACAAACAATCCCACCGCACAGGGAATAGAAATGATCATGGTGGTTTTCACTGCCAGCCCAATCTTATCTCTTGCTCCTGCTGCATTCTTTGCCGCGGTCAACTGGGCCACCGCCGGAAGCATGGCTGCTGCCATAGCTGACGCAAAGGCCACGGGAATGTTGGATATAATCAATGGCTGCCCGGAAAACACACCCCATCGGGAATGAATATCCACGGTATCCAGTTCCCTTAAGGCAGGCAAAGCCCTGGTGTACAAAGCATTGTTTACTGTGCTGCTCAGGTTATAGACCGCCGTGCTTAGGATAAAAGGCGTTACCACCAAAGTGATCGTCCTCAAAATAGAACCATAGGAATCTGTCACCTCATGTCTGTCACGCTGAATTCTTCGCTGTATCAACCCTCTGTTCAAAGCATACATACCCAGCATAAACAAAAGCGCCGCCAGCACCCCTGCACCCGTTCCCATGGCACTGCCCACGGCTCCTCTGTTCCCCCAGAGCACCATTCCCTCTCTGTCTGCCGGAACCTCCATTGTTTCAAAGCTGCTGTGGATCAGGAGATATGCGGCACCCACGCTGACGGCGGCATTTGCAATCTGCTCCAGGACCTGAGAAACAGAAGTCTGTGCCATGCTCTTATGAGCCTGGAAATAGCCCCGCAGCACCCCCAGGATACCGTATACAAAAATGGTGGGGGCAAAGGTGCGCAGCACCGGAATCACCTCAGGTTCCACGAGCAACCCCGGTCCAAAGAACAAAAACAGGCTCGCAGCTCCCCCCACCACCATCACATACCCTAAGGCGCAGAGAAATATCCTGTGGGCATTCCGGTACTCCTTAAGAGCCAGTTTCTGGGCAATCACCTTTGAGATTGCCGCCGGAATGCTGTAGGATGAAATCAGCAGAATAATGGTATAAAAGTTGTATGCTGTCTGGTAATAACCCATCCCCAGGTCACCGATGACACGATGTAAAGGGCTCCTGTAAAGGAGCCCTATTATCCTGCTGATAATTCCGGCTGCGGCTAAAATTCCCGCCTGCACAAGGAAGGAGTTATCCTTTCCGGAAGAATTACTTTTTTTACTGCTATTTCCCATCCAATCCTATTCCTGCTCTTCTCACGCTTTTAGCCCACCAGCCAGTCATACATCTCCTGGTACTTCCTCGCGGAAGTGTACCAGGAAAAGTCTTCCGCCATAGCCCTGTCAACCATCTTGTTCCACTCGCGCTTCCGGTCATAATAAATCTGCTCCGCATAGCGCACGGCATTCAACATCTCATGGGCATTGTAGTTGGTAAAGCTGAAGCCTGTTCCTGTTCCTTCGTATTCATTGTATGCCTGTACAGTATCTTTCAGACCACCTGTCTCCCGCACAATGGGAATCGTGCCGTAGCGCAGGGCCATCAGCTGGCTTAAGCCGCAGGGCTCAAACAGAGAAGGCATGAGAAACGCATCGCAGGAGGCATAAATCTTGTGGGACAGCGCATCGGAATAGTAAATATTCGCAGAAACCTTATCCCCGTATTTCCAGTCAAAGTGACGGAACATATTTTCATAACGCTCCTCGCCGGTTCCCAGAACCACCAGCTGTATGTCATCCTGGCATAATTCATCCATAACGTAAGCGATCAGGTCGAAGCCCTTCTGATCCGTCAGACGGGATACCACGCCGATCATCATCTTCCTGTCATCCTGACACAATCCCAGTTCCTGCTGCAGGGCACGCTTGTTCTTTACCTTCTCCTTTCGGAAATTCACAGCGTTGTACTGCTTTACAATGTAGGGGTCTGTTTCAGGATTAAACTCCGCATAATCGATGCCGTTTACAATTCCCCTTAAATCATTTTTCCTTGCGCAGAGAAGTCCGTTCAGCCCTTCCCCGTAAAAAGGAGTCTTAATCTCCTCCGCGTATGTATTGCTCACGGTAGTCACCGCATCCGCATAGACGATGCCGCCCTTCAGCAGGTTTGCGTCCTTATATGCCTCCAGCTTGTCAGGCGTAAAAAAGTACTCCGGCAGCCCGGTAATCCCCTGAACCGTCTTGGTATCCCATTTCCCCTGAAATTTCAGGTTGTGGATAGTGATGACCGACTTTATGCCGCGAAAGAAATCCCCCTCCTGGAAACGCTCCTTCATGTACACCGGAATCAGGCCTGTCTGCCAGTCATGACAATGGATAACATCCGGCCGGAATCCGATCACAGGAAGCGCTGACAAGACCGCCTTGGAGAAGAACGCGTACCGCTCAATCTCCCACTTCTGATCGTCGGTGTATACCTTAGGCCCGCTGAAATAGTACTCGTTGTCGATAAAATAGTAATGTACGCCATCCACTTCCGCTTCCAACAGGCCTACATACACGTTCTTCCAGTTAAAATCCATGTAAAAATGATTGACATACTGCATCTTGTCCTTCCACTCCTGCTTCATGCAGGCATATCTGGGAATGATGACCCTCATATCAAAATACTGTTTGTCAATACATTTCGGAAGGGAGCCCACAACATCGGCCAGCCCGCCTGTCTTAATAAAAGGAACACCTTCTGATGCCGCAAAAAGAATCTTCTTCATTGTAACCCTCCACTGCAAAATTTCATGTCACATACATTAATTATACAACAGTATTTTTTCAGTGGGAAGTACTTTTTTCTATTCCCTGTACGAAAGCCGTATCCGATCTGCAATCAGCGCGATAAATTCGGAATTGGTGGGCTTTCCCTTTCCCGTGTCGATGGTATAGCCGAACAGCGCGTCCAGCGTCTCCATTCTTCCGCGGCTCCAGGCCACCTCGATGGCATGCCGAATGGCTCTCTCCACCCTGCTGGGCGTTGTCTGAAAGCGTTTTGCTATGGTCGGATAAAGGATCTTGGTGATGGAACTGATCATTGCCGGATCCTCCACCGACATCATAATTGCCTCCCTCAGGTACTGGTATCCTTTGATATGTGCGGGAACTCCTATCTCATGTATCATGTCAGTCACATCCTGCTCCAAATCTCTGACTACTTCCTTCTTTACCTCCTCCTGCACTGTACGATTGCTGTCGGTCTTTGCGGAGGGAACCGTGATCATGATCTGAAATTCCTTATCTCCGTTCATCAGATCTCCCAGAATCTTGTATATTCTCTCATTATCTTTCGCAGCCGTAACGTTGAGTTGTTCCATAAAAATACCTCCGAGTTGAAGAAAGTCAAAATTTCGTCCTTTTCCATTATAAAAGATAAAAGTTTGATACAGCAACTCCAACTCATCGCGG
>JAIDME010000087.1 GCA_029050705.1 Acetatifactor sp. | reverse complement strand
GCAAAAAACTCTACCCGCTGTCGTTCAAGCTGCCTTTCCATATCAATATCTGCCTGCAGCTTTTGGTTAGCTTCCTGCAATTCCGAAAGAGTTGCATCCAATTTCCGGGAGAGTGTATTCAGGCTGTCAGATAACACTCCTATTTCATCAGTGCGTCCAACAGGACAAAAACCGCTAAAATCCATATCTGCCATCTGCTTTGAAAGTTTACTCACTTTCTTAATGGGCGCAGTCATATACCATGAGTAGAAAAAAGCCGAAATGATTGAACCAAATAATACAACAGTACAAAGCACCGGAAGCGTTCTTTGTATAGCTTCCTCCGTCTGTGTATGTTTTGCGGTATTTCTTGTCACCAATAAAGTATAAATCGAATCGCTATCAGAAAATGAAGCGGTGTAGGTTTTTGTTTTTTCAACTTTATCAAAATCCGTAATCTGCCCACGGACACATTGGTTAATATCATGTAAACTTACTTCCTGTCCGTCAGACTGAAAGACGTGCAGCTCAAATTCATTTTCATATTGTCCCTCTATCCAGTCAGACATAGATTCAAGAAAAATATAAGCGTATTCCTTTTCGGTTCTCGATATTTCATATGGCAAAAAGCTAAGCTCCAAGTCGGCATCTTCTATGTCATATTTATAGTTTTTGGGGGCTGCCTGTAAAATGAAACTATATGTTGTAAAGCAGCACATCGATATCAGCAGCAATGTCAATGAAAAAACTTTAATAGATAACCGGCTCTTAATCCTCCTTATCAATTTTGTACCCCACCCCTCTGATCGTTTCTATATAGTCAGCCGCTCCGAGCTTCTTCCGCAGGTTCTTTATATGCGTGTCAATGATCCGTTCCTCTCCAAAAAACTCATACTTCCAGATTGTCTGTAAAAGGTTCTGCCGTGTCAGAATCCTGCCCCTGTTGGTCAGCAGCTCCCGCAGTATTTCAAATTCACGCGGGGTAAGGTCAATGCTTTCTCCCCCTGCATAGACCTTGTATCCGTCTAAGTCCAGTGTCAGATTCTTATAGCTCATAGTCTGCGGCACACACTCAAGTTTTGATGAACGGCGCAGGACAGCAGCTATTTTCCGAAGCAGGACGGGCATGGAAAAGGGCTTTGTGATATAATCATCAGCCTGCAGATCCAATCCTCTTATCTGGCTTTCTTCCCCATCCAGAGCCGTGAGCATGATAATAGGCACATCGGATTTCTGCCGGATAACCTCGCAGACACCATAACCGTCAATTTTGGGAAGCATAATGTCAAGCAGTACCAGATCAAAATCCTGCTCGGAATATTTTGCAAGAGCCTCTACCCCGTCAGATGCCAGTACAACGCTATGCCCTGCCTCCTTTATAAAATCATGCAGTAATGCCTGTATGGATAAATCATCCTCAACAATTAAGATTTTACTCATAGCACACCTCCTGTATATTATAGAAAACCGGCTTCGCAAGTTTTCTACTATCAAGAATTATAACAGGACAATTTGAATCTATTGTGTAGATTTGAAATTTTTATATTTTTTATTTCTTCCCATACGTTATTCCATCTCTCGGAACGTGCCGGCCATTCCTCCCACAAGGCTCCACTGGCGCTGCATATAGGATTTGAGGTTTTCTGTGCTTTGCCGATAAGCCTCGCAAGCCACCTGCGGGTTATCAAAATGCTGCATGATTGCGCAGGCGGCACAGTACCCGCTCTCCAACCCGGCTGATATCCCCTCTCCCATAGGGTTCAAAAATCCGGCAATCTCTCCGGCAAAAAGGACACGCCCCACACCGTAGTTTACACGGCATCCCGGACGGATATGCGGCATCAGCCATTTCTCGCTCCTGGTCTGCCTGCTGATACACAGGTGATGTTTCTCCTCCATATAAGCAATGAAGCGCCCGTAATAATAACGAATCTTATCCATATCCTTCACGGACACCCCAAGCACCAGCAGGTCATCCTTTACGTTGAACCACGCATCATATTCTGACAGTTCCGGCTGCAGGTACGCATAGAAGTAATGCGGGTCTAAATCTATGCTGCCCTCGTTGAATGTCTGGAAGGTGGTTATGTAGCCGGGAACCTCCCCGGTGATCTTACCGGCATATTGTCTGACAATATGCCGTTTTAATGTCCCGACAACGCCCTCGCAGTCCAGGACATACCTCGCGCTTTCTGTATAATTGTTCTCCCCGTGCAGGCTGACTTCCACAAACCCGTCCTTCTCCATGCATGAAAGAGCCGCCACACCATCCATGACCTCTGCGCCGCTCTCCTCTGCCTTTTTTGCAAGCCAACCGTCAAAATAACTGCGCCATACATTAAGCCCTTCCTGTTCAAAGCGATATTCCTTCCCTTTATCATCCATGAATATCATGCCCCTGTTATCTGTAGGGGTACACATGGCGGACTCCGGCACGTCCTCACCAAAATAAGTCTTCACAAGCTCCATTGATTTCTTTATCAGAACGCCTGAACAGGACTTATACCTTGGCATCCTGAACTTCTCCACCAAAAGAACCTTATAGCCTTTTTCCGCTAAAACCTTAGACGCTGTGCATCCTGCAGGCCCCGCCCCAACTACTATCACATCGTACATCCGCTTTCCATCCTCTCTGCTGTTTCCTATTACTTCGGCAGAATACCGCTCCCACTAAAGTAAAAAAACATTGATCATGCCACAGATAATTTCCTTTTTTATCGGATGGCATGAAACGACTATTTTCCTGGAATAACAAGCATAAACCGACCCAAAAAGGCATATTAACTTTCCAGGTAATTTCCCCTATTAAGACGCTCAGTCTGCCTATGAAAACGGCGGACCGCCGCATATGGTGTAATTCCATAGCGGCGGTCCTTCATGGTTTCTAATTTGCAGATGACAGGCAAAGCTATTACTTTCATTGATGTCATTCAAAATATCCCTGCAGGTAATCTGTTGCACCTTCACTTATTGCAAATACCATTTTCAATCCTGCAACTTCAAATTTGTCCATATCCAGAGCCATCATAAAATCACCTATGTCCTCCTTGCCGGTAAGCGTCTGTATTACGCATAATGTATCAGCAGATACAACAGCAATTTCCTGTGCCGGATACGAATCTCATAACAAAAACGAGGCGGTGAGCAAGCTCCCCCCTCACTCCGGCTTCGTCCGGGCTCAGCTCGATTCCGCTTCGCTTCTTCTCGCTGTCCGGCTTTCGCCGGATAGTACACTCACAAAGAGAATGCGTCTGCAAGCAAGCTTGCACCGCACTCGCCCTCACCGGGCAGCATCCGGTAATCGCTTTGCGATTGCCGGATGTCCGGCTTTCGCCGGATACGAATCTCATGACAAAAACGAGGCGGTGAGCAAGCTCCCCCCTCGTTTCCGTCATGATCTTCCTGCCCGGACTCAATACTGCAGCATATTTTCAATAAAGATTCCGTATCCTCTGGTGGCATCCTGGACCAGTACATGAGTCACCGCACCGATAAACTTCCCATTCTGAATGATAGGGCTGCCGGACATGCCCTGGAC
>JAIDME010000086.1 GCA_029050705.1 Acetatifactor sp. | reverse complement strand
GTCAAACTTTTCGTCCTCCACATCCTGACCACATGCCATGGAAACAATGATCTCCGCCATCTCCTCCACCGCTTTGAACACCAAAAATGCCCTTGCGGCCTTCAAGATACAGTTTTCCTGAACTACCACATTCAGCCCGTAAACCTTCTTGCCCTGGTTCTGCGCCTCCTTGATCACGGAAATCTGAGACTCATCCAGCGCTATGTCATTCCACTTATCTCCGCCCACGGGCTCCGAAGCAGCGGCAGCCGCAGCTGCTCCTCCGGCCGGTTCAGGAGCTCCGCCGTTCTCACCGTTCAAAATATCATTCAGCTGCTTGATCAGCGCTTCGTTGTCATTAGTTCCTTCGTCAGCGTTGTTCTGAATATTATCGGTATACTCTTCCAGTGCGTCAAGACACTGAAAAAGAACATCAATCAACTTAGGCTGCACCTTGATATTGCCGTTGCGCACCTCTGAGAACACGTTTTCCATATCATGGGTCAGATTCTGCATCCTCTTATAACCCATGGTACCCGCCATTCCCTTCAGTGAATGTGCCGCACGGAAGATTTCGTTGACGGTATCCTCTCCCTCCGGATCAGATTCCAGTTCCAAAATCTGCGTGTTCAGATTTTGCAAGTGCTCCTTGGTCTCGTCAAGGAAGATTTCAAGATACTGATTTACGTCCATACTGCTTACCCATCCCTTTCTTTTGTGGCTATGCTTTCACACCAACATTTAAGATGATTTCCTGTGCAATCTGGCCCAGAGGCACCACCTGGTCTGACAGACCCGCTGTCTCAACCGCCTTTGGCATACCGTACACCGTACAGGTCGCCTGATTCTGCGAAATCACATGAATCGGCCTTTTTGCTTTCAGATTTCGGATTCCTTCCGTTCCGTCCGCCCCCATTCCCGTCATGACAACACATACAATTTTGTCATAG
Source organism: Acetatifactor sp. (assembly GCA_029050705.1). Taxonomy (GTDB): domain Bacteria; phylum Bacillota; class Clostridia; order Lachnospirales; family Lachnospiraceae; genus Acetatifactor. The sequence continues at coordinate 939 of JAIDME010000086.1, read as the reverse complement.
CGGCTGTCTGCCAGTGACTCGAACATATAATTTGCACAGGGCTTGACGCCTTCTCTGCTGGGCTCGTCCGAATAGTGGATGACACACTTGCTGCCCATACGTTTGACATTCATGTGCATACCGCCCATAGCGACATAGACACACCCGCACTGCAGTTCATCACCCTCCTTGGCCTCCTTCACCTGTATCGGACTCAACTCATTGAGCCGCTCGGCAAGAGATGCCGTAAATCCTTTGGGCATGTGCTGCACCAGAAGAACCGGCGCATCCAGTTCCGCAGGGAGTCTGGGGATCACCTCATGCAACGCTTTGGGTCCGCCCGTTGAACTTGCAATGGCAACCACCTTCGTGCCGGGGGCTTTCGCAGAATATTTTCTTGCGATGTCCACCATTTTAGCGGTAACCTGTCTGCTCTCCTGAATCCTCTCACGGGTTTCAAATTCAGGCGGCTGGCTGTTTACCACAACCTCCAGTGTCTCTATGAATTTTTTCCTGAAGGTATCCACGCGGCAATCCACCGCACTGTCCGGCTTATGTACGAAATCAAGCGCCCCCAGTTCCAGCGCGTCAAGAGTAAGCTTTGCCCCCTCCCGTGTATCCGTACTGGCCATCATGATCCGCGTGCGAATCTTATTCTCACGCAGCTTTTCCAACAGCTGAATACCATTCAATTTCGGCATGTTTACATCGAGAACCACTGCATCATACTGGTTCCTGCTGAGCAGATCCAGCGCTTCCAGACCGTTCGTCGCTCTGGCAACAACATGGAATCTTTCATCTGAGTCAATTATATCACAGAGAACTCTTCTCATGAGTGCAGAGTCATCAACAACAAGAATTTTTTTCTGTGTCATGAATCATTTTCCTTTCTACGACTCTTTCTTTCTTCTTCAAAAATATACTTTATAATTTCTTCTCTCGTCTTTTGATCCATATCAT